>QIFJ01000212.1 GCA_003229755.1 Pseudomonadota bacterium | reverse complement strand
CTGGCGTATGTGGTCACTCCAGCGCCGGAGATGTTTACGTGTACGCCGTTGCCGTCCTGGTCGGGCCAGAAGAGGGCCAGGGGAAGGCCGGGTTTTTTTTTCATCAACCGTCCGTAATAGTAAGTGTTGATTATCCCTAAATCGCCCTGTCCGGCTGCGATCGCCTCAAGAACCTTGGTGTCCGAGGAGAACGGTTCGGTGGCCAGATTGTCGACCCATGATCTGATGATCTCCTCGGTTTTCGAAATTCCGAACTCGGCAATGAACATTGCCGTAAGGGACTGGTTGTAGACCTTCTTGGATGTTCTCAATATTAACCTGCCCTTCCATTTCGGGTTACCCAGATCCTCATATGTGGACAGCTCCTCAGGGGATACACGGTCGGTATTATAGGCGATGGTTCTTGCCCTTACCGACAGCCCGAACCACCTGTTTTCAGGGTCCCGCAGATGGGAGGGGATGTTTGACTCCAGCACCCTGGATTTCACAGGCTGGAGAAGGCCCTTACTGGCGGCGTGCCATAGATTTCCTGCGTCAACTGTTAGCAGGATGTCGGCTCGAGTCCGGGATCCTTCCGCTTTTATTCTCTGCATCAGTGCGCCGGCCTTGCCCGTGATATACTTGACTTCGATTCCCGTCTCCTGTGTATACAGGTCAAAAAGGGGCTTTATCAGGTGCTCCTGCCTCGCGGAGTAAACGATGATCTCGTTGGCTGAAGCGCTGGAAATGGCTCCCAGCATGACGATCGCTGTTAATATTACTGAGGCAATACCTTTTTTCATATATGTGTCTCCTTTTGTATTGATTGTGATTTCCATTATCAATAAGTTCACAAAAAAATTTATCGGGTCTTCTACTACTCCTTATCGCAATCGGCACAAAGGCCGTAAAGGATCATTTTGTGTCCTGATAACCTGAACCCGTGTCTTTTTGCCAGGCCCTCCTGAAGCTCTTCAATAACGGTATCCACAAACTCAACGTGAATACCGCACCGGTCACAAACAAGATGGTCATGATGTTCGTATCCCAGCTCCTGTTCATATCGCACTGTTCCATCGCCCAGATCCACGGAGCGAGCGAGACCCGCATCCACCAGGAGCTTCATCGTTCTATAAACGGTAGCCTGCCCGATAGATGGATCGTCCTGCTTGATAAGGTCGTACAGCTCCTCTGAGGATACGTGGCCTTCATTCTCGAGGAAAGTGTTGAGTATCGATACCCTCTGGGGGGTTAATTTAAGCTGTTTGTTCGCAAGAAACCGTTTAAACGCTAACCTGGCAGTAATCGGCAGCCTCCATAGAAAATGATAGTCATTATCAACTATAATTAATTATAATGTTTCATACTCTGATGTCAATCCCCAATATGCTAAACTTCAAACAGCACAACCTGACAGCAGGATCGTGCCCGGAGTGCGGCAGGAAGATTCCGGGAATATAGGAATTATCAGATTGCCAGCAGAGGGCAGGCCGCCATATTTTAGAAAGGTAACAATGCTCCTGATCGTGAGGATCATACACAGTTTCTTCGCCATCACCTTTCTCGGCGGCATAGTCTTCCTTTACTATTGTATCCTCACCGGAAAACCCAGCCGGTGGCTTTTGCCCGTTACCGTGGTATTGCTTGTTGAGGGTGTGATACTGTTTCTGAATAACGGAAAATGTCCCCTGGAGCCCCTGCATCTTAAATATGGTGACGACAAAGGCTTCTTCGGTATGTTCCTGCCCGAAAAGGCCCTGCCCTATGTTCTCCCTGTTCTTTTTACAGTCACGATTCTCGGTTTCCTTTTACTTGTGAGGTTTGTTTAAGTAATGGTTCCGGTTAAAAGTGGGAAAACTGGATAAATGTGCTCCATGATGACATTGTTTATTAACCTGAGGAGGTGAACCGATGAGAGGAAGATTTGCCTTTTTCTACTTCATGAAGGACGTGCCGGAAAAGATAAGAGATGCTGCACCGCGTCATTCTGCCTACTGGAAGGCTCTGAACCTTGATAACTATACGGGGGGTCCATTCACGGACAGATCCGGTGGCCTGATCACTTTCACAGCAGATGACATCATCGCGGCTACCGAGCTGACGATGAACGATCCCTTTTTTGTTGAGGACCTGCTGGAGAGTAAATGGATAAAAGAGTGGGCAGAAAAAAGTTAAGTTTGGTGATAATATCCACCTGCGAGACCTTACATTAGAGACCATGGAAAAGAAATTAGATAATTACAAGATCCTTGAGATGATCGGCAGGGGTGGCATGGCGACCGTCTACCGCGCCCTCCAGGAGTCCCTCGACAGAACGGTAGCCCTCAAGGAGCTTGACCTTTCACAATCCCAGTCCATACCGGCTGCTGCGGAGAGATTCCGCCTGGAAGCCAGGGCTGCGGCATCCCTGGAACACACCTGCATAATAAATATTTACGACTTCTGGGAACAGGATGACAAGGCATACATCACCATGGAGCTTATCGATGGGATCGAGTTGAAGGATGGTCTCGATCGGATTGGATCGCTGCATCCGGTTCTCGCCCTGTACATAGGAAGGGATGTGGGCGAGGCATTACAGTATGCCCATGGTAAAGGGATGATCCACAGGGACGTGAAGCCCGCCAATATCATGCTTACTACTCTGGGTAACGTAAAACTGGCTGATTTCGGCATAGTGTCTGTTACGGGTTCGGCCGACCTGACCATGGCGGACCAGATCCTTGGCACCCCGGCGTACATGTCACCCGAACAAATAAAGGGAGGTGAGCTTACCCCTCAAACAGATATATTCAGTCTGGGTATCGTGTTGTATGAAATGGTCACCGGTAAAAGACCCTTCAAGGGCACGAACCCGGTTGCCCTGATACAGTCCATCATCAAGGATGAGCCGGACCCTCCAGGGACCTTGAACCCGGACGTCCCTGCCGCCCTGAGCGGCGTCATAATGAAATGCCTGGAAAAAGATCCGGGGACGCGCTACCGGGAGATGAACGAGCTGTTAAGCGACCTGGATCGCTGTCTACCTCATAAAGCTCCGGGCAGGGCCGAGATGGTCAGTGGTCTCGTCAAGGTTGTAATGGAGACTTCCAGAAGCGGTGCCACGATGCCTATACCACCCACCCGGGTCAGCCCACCGAAAACCATGTCTCCCGATGCTCTGAATTTGCAAAAGGTGGCTGATCACGATGTCGGGGAGGAAGAATTTGAGATAGATGAAACAATACCTCAAGATCTCCCGCCCCTCAAGGGGCTTTCCGGGAAGGAGAGTGTAGCAGCTCCTGCTGAGCCGACGGCCGGTTCTGTCCAGGAAGTCGGAGAGGTCGAGCTGGGGTTTGCCAGGAAGCCAGACAGCACACAGGTTCACGGGGGAGTTGATGGGACAGCTATTAAGCGCCGCAGGTCCAGATTTCCTCTGATCCTGGGCGTTTTTGCTGTTATCCTTGCGGCGGTGATGCTGGTGCAAAAAGACAGAACGCCGCCAGCACCTGAAAAAGAGCGGCCGGTACCAACAGAGAAGAACATCGAGATCTTCGTACCCGCACAGGCAGAGGAAAAACCTGGAAAGGCGCAGGCTCCTGCCCAGGTGGGGTTCGCCTACCTTAAAATTATTGTGAGGCCCGGTGGAAGGATCTTTATTAACGGTAGAGCGATCGGTGACACAAAGTCCGGAGAATCTTTCCGGGTCCCCTCTGGTCTGCACTCTATTGTGGTGAAAAATCCCAGGCTTGGCTCACGTTCTTTCCTCATAGACCTGGCAGAGGGGGAGAGAAAAAGAATAGTTGTGGATTTCCTCAAGGACAGGGGCCGGACACAGAGCCGCCGCTAGGTCTCAATCAAGCTGTGGATGAACCTTTTACGACGCTATCAATATTGGAGCAGGCAATGACGGAACAGAGTAAAAAAGAAAGCAGGAAACGGAGAAAAAGGGAACGCAGGGCCCAGAAGAGTGACCTTGACAGGAAGCTCGATGGTTTGGGTTGGGGCCTGTTTTTTATCTGGATAGGCACGGTTATGCTCATGGATCTCGGAGCAGGTGTCGCCCTGCTGGGAATAGGTGTCATTACCCTTGGAGTGCAGGCCACCAGAAAGTTCTGGGACTTGAAAATTGAAAGCTTCTGGGTTGTTATGGGCCTGGTCTTCTTCCTCTCGGGCATCTGGAGCCTGTTTGAGTCCAAATTACCCCTGGTGCCCATCCTTCTCATTGTTGTGGGCCTCGTGGTTCTTGTTATGACCTTCCGCAGGAAGCGCCGGAAGAATACTTGATTCTGGGGCCCTGTCAAAGTTGATGACTTCGCAAGAAGCCATCAATGGACTTTTTACGACCCTATCAGAACTGGAGGAACCGCCTATGTCAAATTTGACCTATAAATGTCTGTTTGTTGAGGAAACTGAACCAAAAACATTCTCCCGGAAGGTAACGGAGAGAAATATCGATGACCTGCCTGAAGGCGACCTCACTATCAGGGTGAGGTTTTCATCTCTGAACTATAAGGATGCGCTTTCAGCTATTGGCAATCGTGGTGTAACCAGAAAGTTCCCCCACACCCCCGGGATAGATGCTGCGGGTGAAGTTGTAGAATGTGGGACAGATGATTTCGCTGCCGGTGATGAAGTTATAGTTACAGGGTACGATCTGGGGATGAACACACCGGGTGGTTTCGGGCAATATATCCGCATTCCATCCTCGTGGGCATTAAAGCTGCCTGACGGGCTTGCCCTAAACGAAGCCATGGCTCTGGGCACTGCGGGGTTTACAGCTGCTCTTTGTGCGCTGAAGCTGGAGCAGGGGGGTGTCACTCCTGAGAATGGCGATATCCTTGTCACTGGCGCGACAGGAGGGGTGGGTAGTGTCGCTGTTTCCATCCTTGGAAGCTCTGGCTACAGAGTGGTGGCTGTTACCGGAAAGCCCGATCAGGCTGGATTTCTTAAATCCCTTGGTGCGGCTGAAGTTATCGGCAGGGAAGATGTTCTGGAAGGGTCGGACAAACCAATGCTCAAAGAGCGATGGGCAGGAATTGTCGATGTGGTTGGAGGTGATCTCCTGGCTGCTGGTATAAAGGCTGCCAGGTATGGAGGGGTTGTAACCTGCTGCGGACTTGTCGGGTCTTCTGACCTTAAAATGAATGTTTTCCCATTCATCATCAGGGGTGTAAGCCTCATGGGAGTCGACTCTGTCCAGGCAGGCATGGAACTGAGACATAAAGTCTGGAGCAGGCTGGCCTCTGAGTGGAAACCCGCCAGACTTTCGGATATGGTTAATGAGTGTACCCTGGAAAAGTTGGATGAAAAGATAGATCAGATCCTAGAGAGCAAGCTGAAAGGCAGAACGGTCGTAAACCTGTCGTAGGGGGCAGCCTGATATCACAAATCGGGGTTCATCACACAACTGTTGGTTGTATTTCGTGATAGTGTATTCAGCTGGCCGGGGTTTTGGTGAATCACGAAGCGAAGCTAAAAGGGGGTCGCGAAGGCGAGTGATTACACCCAAAAACCCGGCCAGATTTGCATTTGGTTATCCAGGGTTCCGGTAAAAGCCTATGACATTCTGTGATTTCAAATGTGCGTACGCTGAAACAGCAAGGGACGACCTCGACGGGTCACGCTCATGCATGACCTTTACGGCGATCTATTGCTCACTGTACGAGCGGCATGTTATGAAGGCCCAGCCATGTCCTGACAGGGTTGAGAGGGAGAGCGCGGCAGGCAATGATAAGGGTAACTGAACAGCACTGAGACCCTTTGGCGACAACACCTTCCAGAAACAGCGGTACCGACTTTTTACGAGGGAATCAAATATAATTATGAAAGCTTTAACTTTTTTTATGATATTCGGAATTGCCCTGGGAATAGTGAAAATGGCCAACGCCCGGGAACTCGAGAAGGCGACATTCGCGGGGGGCTGCTTCTGGTGCATGGAACAGCCCTTCGATGAACTCGACGGTGTTGTTTCCACAACGGTGGGATATACTGGCGGCTACAGGGAAAATCCCACTTATCAAGAGGTATCTGCAGGAACAACGGGCCATGCAGAGTCCGTTGTTGTGGTGTACGACCCCGCCAGGATCTCCTACAGTGACCTACTGGATGTCTTCTGGAGAAATATAAATCCCACTACGCCGGACAGGCAGTTCGTGGATGTGGGAAGCCAGTACCGGCCGGCCATCTTCTACCATAACGAGGAACAGAAGCGACTGGCCGAAGAATCCAGAGACCGGCTGGACAAGTCTGGAAGATACGACAGCCCCATCATGACGGAGATAGTGCCGGCTGCAACTTTCTATGAGGCTGAAGAGTATCATCAGGACTATTACCGGAAAAATCCGATCAGGTACAAATTCTACCGGCGCGGCTCTGGCCGCGACAAGTACCTGAACAGGATCTGGAACAAGGAGTAACTCCGACTGAACTTTGCTTCAGAGTCTTTTACCGGGACTCTGTATGAATAAATACTTTACAGGCCGGGATTTTGGTGAATCACGAAGCGAAGCTAAAAGGGGGTTGCGAAGGCGAGTGATTACACCCAAAAACCCGGCCACATGAATACACGATACAGAAATCCC
>QIFJ01000209.1 GCA_003229755.1 Pseudomonadota bacterium | reverse complement strand
CGTTGAAAGGCGGTGTCTCAGCAGGGTGTACATCAAGAATTGTGCCAATAAAATCATGTTCTTTGTTTACAGTAAGTTATGAGGATCTCGCCCTGTATGCTGAACTTGGTGTTTCTGGAAGTGGCTTTAAAGTAGGTAAAAGATTACCCATAATGAGTTTGGTGAGACATGTTGGGTATTCTTTTACCACTCTCACCCCCACCTCTCCTCTCGAGGGGGAGGAATTATTCGGGATCCAGGAGGGGACTGGATGCAGCTCCGCCAGTCCGTGCATGAGCCGGACTGGAAAAAGTTATGTCTTGATCTGGTCATCTAACTGCTTTTACCTGTTGCTTCTTTGTTTCACTGTTCCCTGAATTTGGCCTCCAGGGTCACACAGCTTCTACGTGGTAACTATCGACTTCCACTTTTGCCTGATAGAGCAGTTCCATTAGGACGACGATACGTTCCTGAGCTGTATCGCAGCTTAAAATGGTCCCCATCAGGTCTTTAAAGGGGCCGGTCCTGAAGCGCACCGGATCCCCTGGTTTGAGTTCAGATGTCCGGTCTATGATCCCGTCGCTGTTCATCTGGCTGCGGAGGAACTCAATGACAGGCTCAGAAACCGGGGGTGGATCATCCAGGCCGAACTTTACGAGCTTGCTCACGCCCCTGGTCCATTTAACGTCGTAGTAATGGTCAGGATATGTGAAGCGACAGAAAACATATCCGGGGAAGAGGGGGACGGTCTCGGTCCGCCTTCTCCTCAACCTGTACTCTTTTGTCATGGGGCAGAAGACAGGTATCCCCTTCCTGGCGAACTCCTCGATACAGATGCTCTCTTCCCTGAGTTTTGTCTTTACGACATACCAGCATGAGAGATCGGTTCTGCCTGTATCCTCATTGGGACCGAAGCTGACCTTCTGTATCTGGTTATCTGACATCTTCCGAAAACTCCTTATTCCTACTTTCTCATCCTGCTGTAGTATCCGTAGGAGCCGTACCTCTTTAAGGGTGACGATCTGACCTTGTTAAGGATGACTCCCATAATATTGGCCCCCTTAAGGGACTCCATGGCATGGGTGAGCTGGTCTTTTCCGTCCGTTCCCGCTCCCAGTACGATGAGCACTCCGTCACAGTGGCTGGCCAGGATGCCCGGCTCAGGCATGGGAAATGCCGGCGGGGTGTCGATGATTATGTAGCGGAACCTGTTTTTCAGGCTGTCTAACAGGATGGTCAGCTCCTCGCTGCGGAGGCGGTCCACGAACGCCTCGCTGAAGTCTCCGGACGGGAAATAGATCATATTGGAAAGGCCGGTGTTTATAAGTACACTGCCGGCTCTGCGGTGTCTGATCAATACATCGGTGAGACCGGGCAGGGGCGTTTCCCCCAGCCCGAGGTTTTTCTGGCTTGCCGGATGCCTGCAGTCCGCGTCAAGGAAAAGGATCTGGTTGCCGTAGGCCTTGGCAAAGATCAGTGCCAGGTTCAGAGCGCAGGTAGTTTTCCCGCTTCCCAGTGTGGCTCCCGTGACCAGGATGATCCTTCCCCGTTTGGGGCTCTTGAAATCATCGCCGAAATGGTGTTCGACTTTGGTCTTGAGGAACCGGAAATATTCGGCCTCCATTGATCGCGGGTGATGGTGGACCACCAGCTTCTCATCCAGACCGCTGTGCTTTTTATCAAGCCCGGCAAGACTCCCATCCTCACCTCCGGTGGGAAGGTCCGTCAGGTTGTCAAGCCTGATGATGTTTGAGATGGCTTTGCCCAGGTCGTTTTCGCTCATAGACGCATGCTCCGTATGTTTTCCCCTATCTGCACAGCTACTCCCGTTAGATCGAGGACGTATCTGTCCAGCAGGAAGAGGACCACCGCGGTCACTGCTGCCCCCGCTGCCGCCCTGAGAAGAAGGCGGATCATGTTTTTCTTCCTCTCTCCCGGTATGACTATTTCAGGGATCGCCATGATAATGGGTATGTCCAGGCTGCTTTGCAAAGACTTGAGGTTGTGAAAGGCCGGGAATAGTGATTCCAGCAGGAAGACGAGGCCGATCCCAAGCCCCAGTCCACCCACCAGTCCCAGCAGAATGATCTTGGGCCTGTTAGGCAGGTATGGCTTTTCAGGGAGGTTTGCCGGGTCCAGGACACGGAATTTCTCTCCCTCCTGTCTTTTTTCCAGGTTCTGGGACAGCTGCGCCGATTGCTTTTTGTTGAGCAGGTCCTGGTAGTTCTGCCTCGTGTTATCGTAATCCCTGGTAAGTGAGAGGAGCTGCTGTTCTCTTTTGGGAGCTAACTCCACCCTGAGCTGATACTTTTTGATCCGCTCTCTTAAGTCCTTCTCCTTTTCCAGCAGGGCTGCCAATCTGGGCTTGTTTGCATTGAGCTGCCGCCAGAGGTTGTTGAGTTCGGGTGTAAATAGTGCTGTGGCTGTAGCCGGCGAGGTAGCTGACGGAGTATCGGGTTGAGAGTTGAGGTTCTTCTGGACGGTGCGTATCTCTTCTTCTATTTTTGTTAGTGCCTTTTTGGCAGAGATCAGATCCGGATGGCGCGGTGTGTATACGGTCTCGAGGCGGCTGATCTCCTGCTGGAGGGCGTCCCGCTGCTGAAAGAGCCTCATCAGATTTGAACCTCCAGTCACTGAGCCGTCAGCCGACACCTGGATCTGCCCTCCAAGCTTTGCGATCTCCTGTTCAAGGAGGATCACCCTGCTTTCCACCTCACGCTGGGATTCCATATTGTTCTGGAGCTGGAGGTTCAGGTTGTCCAGCATTCTCAGGTTGGAATCCAGCTGGTCAGGAAGTTCGCCGATGTTCTGCCTTTTAAACCACTGGATGGTGGCTTCCTGTTTTTCCAGCTTCTTCTTGACGTTTTCAAGCTCCTCTTCCAGGAAGCGGGTTGTTCCCACAGCCTGATCTTCCCTGATCTGGAGGCTCTCCTCGATAAAGAGGGAGACCAGGCGGGATACTCCCAGCATGGCCTTGGTGGGATCCGCGTGTGTGTAGTGGACCATGAAGAAGTTAAGGTCACGCTTGTTAGTGACCTCGATCTCCAGGTTAGCCCTCATCCTGGAGACGAGGACTTCGTTTAACGTCTGCTTCTGCGGGTCTTCTGCGTAGAGGTTCAGGTCGTTAATAACCCTGAGGAGCTTGGTGCGGCTGGTTAACTGCTGCTTGATAGTACGGATCCGGCTCCCCATATCCGTGGTCACCGTGGAGCGAACATAATCCTGGGGGATCTTCTGGGGTTCCACATAGATCGACACGCTGCTGCGGTACAGGTTGGGTAGATACAGCCCGTATAAAGCTACCATGGGACTGATGATCAAAAAGGGCACAATGATGAACCACTTCCTCCTCCAGAGTGTATCCAGGAGGTTTCCCAGTTCGTTTGTGGCTGCGGTGTGTTCAGTATTCATTCTTCTCCTCGATCAAAATATTATGGATGCCGCAAGCTCCAGCCGGTTCTCCTCAAAATCAGCTGTCCACAGTGTGCTGTTGACCTTCTCCATGACCAATGAGGTCGAGAGCTCAGAATTCTTAGACGGCTGCCCCCTGAATTCCAGCTGACCGAGGAACCGCTCATCACGCCGTTTCCTGCCGGTTGGCATCCCCGCGGTCCCCTGGGGGAAATTGTCCTTTCCGTAACTGGTCGTAAGGAGAGCCCCCAATGATCTTGAAATACTCAGGTCAAGCCCCATGCTGATCCGGGCAGCCCTGCTCCACGCAGGGGTCCTGTCATCATTTCTGAACACTTGCGTGGATGCGGAATAGTCCATATTAAAGTTCAGCTTCCTGGCCAGTTGGGAATTTAGAGTTAACCCGGCCTGTCCGCTCCACTCCCTTCCTTCGCCCTCGGTTTTGAGCCCGTCCACCCCCAGGGAAAATCCAACCCTGCTGACCTCAGAGAGCTCTGATCGTCTGAAAACGAGGAGACTGAGGTTGCTTGTTCTGGATCGTGATGAACC
Organism: Pseudomonadota bacterium; assembly: GCA_003229755.1. Taxonomy (GTDB): domain Bacteria; phylum BMS3Abin14; class BMS3Abin14; order BMS3Abin14; family BMS3Abin14; genus SZUA-178. The sequence goes on along the minus strand of QIFJ01000209.1, from coordinate 2,655 downwards.
AGCTTTGCCCTCGATCCTGGACGCTGACCAGGACAGGTTTGCCCCTCTCACTGTCCGCCGGCCCAATGTCTGGGCGAGCTCGGCTGAAAAGTCGCCCTCTTTCCAGATGCTTTCCGTCTCTTCGTTGTCTCCCCTCAGGGCGGACCCCGACAATGTGACCTCGCCTATCGGTCCAGGTTGCCAGGATCTCATAGCGTTGAGCCTGGTGGACCTGCTCCGCGCGCTCTCCCTGTCGGTATCTTCCCGTCGGAGAGCGATCTCCCATGAGGAGGCCGCCCCTGATGCGCTTCTTTGGCCTGTTGCAATAGAGGTTGTCAGTCTGTCTTCCCGCACCCTGTTCCTGTTGAGAAGGTCTTCTTCAGGGATCGAGGTATCTCTGGATGCGTTTGCTGTCACATTCACATAGCGGTTTGAGCGCCTGTTGAACTGCAGGTTGGTGTTGAGACGGTAGACCAGGTTCCGCGTGTTCTGATTCAGGCTCTGCGGGTTCTGATGGCTGTCCACCCACTCAGAACCTATTTCGCCCCCGATAGAATAAGAGGAGCCTGCCGGACTCCAGCTCAGGTCAATTCCCGACGTGAGGGTAAACTGGGTGCCGGTGTCTTCCTGCCCGCTGGGAAGCCTGTGGAAGTTATCGCTGTTAACGGTTCTCATATTCACGTTCCAGTCAACATTTACCGCCTGCGCCGGGCCCAACAGGCCCGGGAAGGGTGTTGGTGTTATGGTCAAGATCGCGGCCAGAAAAACCGCCTTGATGACAATGACAAGTTCATACAGTGGCCTTTTTACAGCGGCTCTTTTCATCAGGGAACGACCAGCGTGTCACCCCTCAGAAGAAGAATGTTTCCTCCTGCTTCGGGGGACTTGATGATCTCTCTGAAACTGAGGTTGATTTTTTTCTGTAACCCCTTTTCCAAACGGATCAGGACCATCTTTTCCCTTTTGGCAAACTCCGTGAATCCTCCTGCCAGGGCAATTACCTGCAGCACAGACAGGCTGCCCTGGATCCTGTATACGCCCGGGTTTCTGACTTCGCCCAGGACGTAGACCAGGTTGGAGGCCGCTTCCCTGACGATCACCGTGACGAAAGGAGAGTCGATAAACTCTTTCAGTTTCAGCTCGATCTGGAAACTGATATTGTCCGTTTTCATACCTGCGGCTATAATGTCTCCGATAAGAGGAATTGTGATCTTCCCGTCCGGCCTGACGGTGTAGTTGGCTGACAGCTCCTCGTTCTTCCAGACGACTATTCCCAGCAGGTCTCCTGCTTCCACCAGATAAGAATCCGTCTTCGCGTTTCCTTTCGCTCCGGCTGAAAGTTTTCCCATGGATTGTGCGATTGCAGGTGAGTACAGGAGCGTTATCAGTAGTGCCAGGAGGCAGGTCTTAAAGTACTTAGGCATGATCCAACCCCGTTTCCTTGATCTTGGTCAGGAGTGTCTTGTAGCTGATCTCGAGTATTTTGGCGGCCTGTTTGCGGTTCCACTTTGTCTCACCGAGAACTCTGGCTATGACTTTTTTTTCAGCCTCAAGGGCAGCGGCTTTGGCGATCTCCTTTAAGCTTCTGCCTGCGCTCATGGCCTCATTTACTGATTCCAGGCTAGAGGTTTGGTGTCTCTCTTCGGATCGTTCTGCTGCAGCTGGATGGGCCTCTTCCCAGCCGTTGTCCAGCATCTCTGTTGTAATGGCCTTTGCCTCGCCGAGGACAGTCGCACGCCGGATCACATTTTCCAGTTCACGGATATTTCCCGGCCAGGGGTAGAATCGTAGTTTTGACAAGGTGTCCTCGCTCAAATTCAGAGCCGGTCTGCTGTAAAGGGTTGAGAACTTATTCCTGAAATAGTCGATGAGTTTCTGTATCTGCTCCGCCCGCTCCCTGAGAGCGGGGATATGAAGGCGCACGACGTTGAGGCGGTAATACAGGTCTCTTCGAAAGGTCCCTTCCGCGACCGCGTCCTCGATAATTTTGTTGGTAGCCGCGATGATCCTTACGTCCACAGTAATATCAAGACTAGATCCCAGAATTGACAGCTTGCCATCCTGGAGGACATGCAGGAGCTTGGATTGCAGGGAGAAGGGAAGGTCTGTTATTTCATCAAGAAAAAGGATACCCCTGTCCGCGGCTTCGAACTTGCCGGATTTTTTCCTGTAGGCTCCGGTAAACGCTCCCTTTTCGAAACCGAAGAGCTCGCTTTCGAGCAGCTCGGAGGGTATGGCCGCGCAGTTGACCTTTACGAACGGTTTATCTCTTCTGGAGGAGCTCTTCCAGATGAATTGGGCGGTCTTTTCCTTACCGGTGCCGCTCTCACCGCTTATGAGAATGGGAAGATCAGTGTCCTTGATCTTGTAAACGATCTGTTTGAAATTCTGCATTATGGGTGAGGAGCCAAAGAGGAGCTCTTCAGGAATATTTTCTGACAGGTCAGAATTGGAATGTGAGTATTCCCTGGTTCCGGGGGCGGTGCTCTTCAGATTTACTGAATGTCTGAGCTTGAGGAATTTAGCTCTGAATGAAAGGCTGTCGACAGGGACAGTAATATAATCGGCGGCGCCTAATTGAAACGCGAATACCGCGTCATCAACCTGATCACTTGGAGAGATGACAAGGATGGGGATGTCCGGATACTGTCCATTAGCCTGGGTGAGCGTTCGCTC
>QIFJ01000025.1 GCA_003229755.1 Pseudomonadota bacterium | reverse complement strand
TTTTCATCCTCTGGATCTCCCGGACAAGGTCCTGGAAGTCCTCGGGATTCCTGACAAAATCAACTTCAGCAGTGTTGATTATCAGAAGAGGTGTTTTATTATAACTGAAAAAGAAGCGATTGTAAGCCTCATTTATAGCTTCGATATATTCTCTGGAGATCTCCCTTTCATATCCCCGCCCCCTCAATTTTATCCTCTGCCGGAGAACCTCTGTAGGCGCCTGGAGATATATCACAAGGTCCGGTCGGGGTATCCGCTGATCCATGAGTTCATAGATCTGCTGATACAAAGCCAGCTCGTCATCGTCGAGATTTACTGATGCGAAGATCCGGTCCTTTGCAAAGAGGTAGTCACAGACTATGCTCTGGTTGAAAAGATCCTGCTGCGACAGTTCTCTCTGTTGCTGATATCTGCTCAGCAGAAAGAACATCTGCGCCTGGAATGCGTACCTCTTCGGGTTCTGATAGAAGCGGGGCAGAAACGGATTCTCGGTAACCCTTTCAAGGACAACCCGGGATCCGAAATTTTCCCCGATCAGCTCGATCAGACTTGTTTTCCCAACGCCGATAGGTCCCTCGACGACAATGTATCTCTTGTCAGTCATCGCCTTGAAATGAATTATACAGTATCTGGAAACATTCGATTAAGTTATCACGGGATCAGTAACCCGGTCATTTCATCAAATGAGCACAGGCTTTTGATCAACTGATCCCCATGGGTTGATAACATCTCTTTAGCAAGTTCGTTCACAGTCATGGTCTCTCCCGGCATGACCAACTCTGGTGTGAGTTCCGCCAGGGGTACGAGTACGAACAAGCGCTTTTTCATCCCGGGATGAGGCAGAGTAAGTTCAGGTGACTCAATAACCTCTTCCCCGTAAAGTAGTATGTCAATATCGATGATCCTGGGCTCACCGCGCTTTGAACTGTCGATCCGCCCCATACCTTTTTCGATCTTTTTTGCTGCTGTTAACAGTTCTGCAGGACTCAGAGTTGTTTGGGCCATGGCAACAGCGTTGTAGTAATCCTGACCCAAGGCTTCGACGGGGCTTGTTTCATATATCCGGGAAACGCGGTTCAGAACCAATCCATCTACTCTGCTGATCCTGTTGACAACTTCAGCAAGATTTTTCTCGCGGACTCCAAGGTTTGTTCCCAAGCCCAGATAGATTACTGTCAGGCACTCCACTTTACCAGTCTATCCGGCTCATCCGGGTCAGGGCTTCGGTCAGGCGCTCATCGTTGACTGTGAGAGAGATCCTGAAATATCCCTCGCCTGATTCACCGAAACCGCTGCCTGGCGTCAATATCACTCCGGTTTCGGAAAGAACTCTGGACACGAAATCGGCTGAGCCCACTCCTTCAGGTACGCTTACCCAGAGGTAGAAGGTGGCCTTTGGCAGGGAGAAGGCAAAACCCATCTTTTCCAGGAAACCGCAGGCAAGGTCTCTCCTATTCTGGTATGTTTTTCTGAGATCGGCCACCGGCTTCTGATCTGATCCCAGGGCCTCGATCCCGGCTTCCTGAACAGCCTGAAAAATTCCCGAATCTATATTTGCCTTAATGCTGCCGAGTCCCGCAATGACTTCCGGGTTGCCGCAGGCGAAACCGATCCTCCATCCCGTCATGTTGTAGGTCTTGGAAAGGGAGTGAAATTCTACGCCGATTTCCTTCGCGCCGGGGATTTCCAGAAAACTGTGTGGAGGTTCGTCGTCGTAGTAGACTTCCGTATATGCAGCGTCATGGCAGACGATTATTTCGTTTTTAGTCGCGAACTCCACCACACTCTGGAAAAAATCGGTGTCCGCCGAAGCCGCAGTGGGGTTGTTGGGGTAATTTATGAAGATCATTCTTGCGCGTTTGAGAATGTCGACAGGTATCGATTCCAGATCGGGAAGGAAATCGTTTTCCTTAAGAAGGGGCATATTAACCGGCTCTCCGCCAGCGAATATTGTCCCGATCCGGTAAACCGGGTAGCCCGGGTCCGCACACAGGACGACCTCCCCTGGATTGATAAATGCCAGGGGAATATGGGCGATTCCCTCCTTGGAGCCGATAAGAGACACGATCTCCCTGTCAGGATCCAGATCCACGCCGAACCTGGAGCCGTACCAGTCGGCAACGGACTGGCGGAATGCGGGCATGCCTTCATAGGTCGGGTATTGATGGTTAACTGTTGTTTCAGAAGCTCTTTTCAGGCGTTCTATTATATGCGGCGGCGTGGGTAGGTCCGGATCACCGATCCCCAGGCTGATAATGTCTACACCCTTTTCGGCTAGCTCGGCTTTTTTTCTGTCGATCTCAGCGAAAAGGTAAGGTGGCAGTACTTTCAATCGATCAGCTCGTTCTATCTTCATTTGTATCCCTTTTAGCTTTTTGAGTTGTTGGTTATCTATCAAACTTTCAACTTTCAACTTTCAACTTTCAACGTCTCTAAATACCAAGCACATCAAACATACTGTACAGTCCCGGCTCTTTCCCGACCACCCACACAGCCGCCCTCACTGCACCCTGTGCGAAATTGTCTCTGCTGTGTGCCTTGTGTGTCAACTCCAGGCGCTCGCCGGACCCTGCCATAATAAGGGTGTGTTCACCTATTATATCACCAGCCCTGACGGTCTGGATCCCGATCTCTTCTGAAGATCGTTCTCCGATCATGCCGTGCCGGGAGTAAACAGCGTGCTCTGCAAGGTTTCTGTCAAGCGCTCCAGCTACCGATTCCGCCAGTCTTATGGCAGTTCCGCTGGGTGCATCCTTTTTCATGCGGTGGTGCACCTCCACGATCTCCATATCGTATCCAGCGCCGAGGGATACGGCTGCCGTTTCGGCGAGCTTGAAAAGGACATTAACACCGACGCTCATATTAGGCGAGATCACCGTGGGGGCCTGTTGGGCAAACATGCGCATCGCTTCGGTTTCCTCTTCGGAGAACCCGGTGGTTCCCACTACCGCGGCGATACCCTTATCTATGCAGGCCTCGAGGTTTCTCAGGGAAACAGATGGCACCGTGAAGTCGATGAGGACATCGGCGGTTTCCAGCGCTGACTGAAGATCATCTGTGATAGTGATCCCGCTGTCGGCGGTCCCTGTCGTAAGGCCGGGATCTTTCCCAATGTCAGGATGACCTTCTCTCTCGATCGCCCCCACAAGGGTGATCTCCGGAAAGTCCTGAAGTGAACGGATAACGGCCATTCCCATGCGTCCAGCCCCACCGGCAACTGCTATACGGATTAATTTTGATTGGGTCGTAAAAAGTCCATCCATGGCTTTTTACTCCTCGGGAAGCGAAAAACGTCGTTTCCGCTTCCCTCACGGATCAATGACTCAAGGTTTACGTCATTGATCCGGGCGCCCCTCAATGGGCGCGTAGATGACTTTTTGCGAGGTCATCAATATCAGTTGATCGGACTTTGGTATATATTATTCATTTTATATCTAATCCATCCAGAGTTCCGGTAAAAGGCCCTGAAGCGAAGCTAAAAGGGGGTTGCGAAGGCGAGTGATTACACCCAAAACCCCGGCCTTTTAAATACTATATACCAAAATTCCAACAACTAATTGGAAGATGATCTGTTTAATTAATCCAGTTCTATTCCAAAATCGGTAAGTGCCTGCCTGACCTCTCCGGACGCGTTTTCAGAAAGAGGAACCAGGGGAAGTCTTAGTTCATTTCCAAGCCTTCCCATCATGGCAAGGGCCCCCTTGACCGGGATGGGATTAGTCTCCACGAACATGGCGTCTGAAAGAGGCAGCAGCCTGTAATGAAGGTTCCTGGCAGTTTCCATGTTCCCGTCCATAAATGCCTGCACCATTTCCGTCATTTCGGCTGGCGCGATATTAGATACTACTGAAATAACGCCTTTTCCACCGATTCCCAGAAGTGAATAGACAATAGCGTCCTCGCCGGACAGAATTACGAAATCATCCGGAACCAGTTTCAGGGTGTAGCTCGCCTGCTTGAGGTCGCCTGTTGCATCCTTGAGACCCACAATGTTCGGGATCAGAGCCAACCTGGCAACAGTTTCCGGCAGCATATTGATCCCGGTCCTCCCGGGGACATTGTACATAATGATCGGTATGTCTACCTTTTGGGCAACATGCGAGTAATGTTGGAAAAGCCCCTCCTGTGTGGGTTTGTTGTAGTAAGGGGTGATCATAAGACTGCCGTCGGCGCCGATCTCCTTTATACCTTCAGTCAGCATGACAGCCTCGGAAGTGGAGTTCGAACCGGATCCAGCCACAACCGGCACTCGGCCTGCCACCTGGTCCACTGCTATTCTTACAACTTCCAGGTGTTCCTCATGACTGAGGGTAGAAGCTTCTCCAGTGGTGCCGCAGGGAACCACGGCGTTTATGCCCTGATCTATCTGGAAATCGATATGTCTTCGAAGTGTGTCCTCATCTATCTTACCACCGGCAAAAGGAGTTACCAGCGCGGTCATGGCTCCTGTAAACATGTTATCCTCCCTGGATAGTTTCACTGGTAAGCTTTCCCTCATATACCAGAAGGGCCTCACCCTCCATGAAGACATCTTCCACCATGGGGTCAGCCGGGTCTATGAAAACTTTGAGCTGTTCTTCGCTCCTTGTTATTATGGTAACAGGGGGTATTACCAAACCTCGTAAAGTACAGATAATAGCCGCAGCAACAGCGCCTGTTCCGCAAGCCAGTGTTTCTGCCTCCACACCTCTTTCATATGTCCTCAGCCGGACAGTCTCCTTGCCAACTACCTCAGCAAAGTTAACGTTCGTACCAGCGGGCGAGAATTGAAGGTGGGTTCGGATCTCCCTGCCCAGTTTCTGAACCAGAGCGTCACTGAGCCCGCCATCCGGTGTGATTATAACAGTGTGAGGAACGCCTGTATTAACGTAGCCGACAGTTATCTCAGTCCCATCGCTCAACTTGAGTTCCACAGCCTCGTTCAGATCAAATGGCGGTGTCAGCTGAACCCTGACCATTGAGCCGTTTACGTCGGCGCGAATGGGACCGGCCAGGGTCCTGAAAGTCATTGAAGCGGGGGCGATCCCTTTTATGATCGCGAACCTGGCTGCGCAGCGCGAACCGTTGCCGCACATCTCGGCTTCGCTTCCATCGGAGTTGAAGAACTTCCAGGAAAAATCGAACTCAATATCGTCCTGGATCAGGATCACGCCATCCGCTCCAACGGATCTGCTCCTGCGACAGACACCCACAGTAAAGTCCACCATCTCATCATCACCAATGAGTCCCTCCCGGTTGTCAATGAGGATGAAATCGTTGCCTGTCCCGCTCATCTTTGCGAACGGTAATAGTACCTCAGCCATTGAAAACCCTCTCTCCTTTAACAAGATCATCGAAAGTCTCGCGGTTCCTGACGACTTCAAACCGCTTATCCCTGACCATAATTTCAGCCGCCCTTGGTCTGGAATTATACTGAGAGGACATGGAAAATCCATATGCGCCCGAGCTCATAACTGCCAGCAGCTCTCCCTCTTCCACCGCGGGCATACTGTGATCCCTGGCCAGATAATCGGTGGATTCACACACTGGCCCAACCACGTCAGCGACGATCTCCTCCCTTTCTGTCCGAAAAACGGGCCGTACTTCCTGGTACGCATCGTAAAGGCTTGGCCTTATAAGATCGTTCATGGCCGCGTCCACAATGATAAAATTCTTTTCCGCAGTCTTCTTGTTGTAAATGACTCTCGTCACCAGAATGCCGGCATTTCCCACGATCACCCTGCCCGGTTCAAAGATAAGGGTTTTATCTGTACCGCCCACCGCGTCGAGGATCGTATCCGCGTAATCAGAGGGAAGGGGAGGAGCTTCTTCTCCATAGATGATCCCGAGGCCCCCGCCTACGTCTATATACTTGATCTCCATTCCCTCACGGTCGAGATCGGAAACCAGCTCCATCAATTTTGTAACAGCCTCCCCGAAGGGAGCTGAAGACGTCAGCTGGGAACCGATGTGACAGTCGGCTCCCACCACCTGTATGTGATCCATCTTTGCTGCCTGCAGGTAGATGGAGAGCGCCTCAGTCACAGGTATCCCGAACTTGTTCTCCTTCATTCCTGTAGATATATAAGGGTGGGTTTCAGGATCCACGTCTGGATTTACCCGCAGGGCAACCGGAGCGGTGCTGCCCATATCCTTCGCTATCCTCGACAGGGCTGACAGTTCGCTCGTCGATTCCACATTGAACATCAAAATACCTGATTCAAGGGCGAATCGGATCTCTTCATCTCTCTTGCCGACCCCGGAAAATACTATCTTATCAGGTGATATCCCCGCGCGGAGGGCCCTGAACAGCTCTCCACCTGAAACTATATCCGCTCCTGCACCGAGGTCGGCCAGCATCTTGAGTACAGCGAGGTTGGAATTGGCCTTCACGGAGTAGCACACGAGATGGTCAACATCAGCGAAGGCCTCAGTAAATACATTATAGTGCCTTACGATGGTCGACGCGCTGTAGAGATAAAAAGGCGTACCAACTTCGGCGGCGATCCTTTCAACGGGAACGTCTTCGCAGTATAGTTCGTTTCCCTGATAGTTAAAATAATGCATTATTTCCAGCCTATGGCTGAAGTTTCTAGTTTCTGGTTTCCAGTTTCTAGTAACAACTGGACGACCAGGGTTCAACGTTCAATGTTCAACGTTAGTATAAAATACAGGATCGAAATTAATAAAGTTGCAGTTCCACTCTTTTTCGTTTGACTTTCTTC
>QIFJ01000066.1 GCA_003229755.1 Pseudomonadota bacterium | reverse complement strand
TCCTGAGCTGATTGTACAATATTTGTAAATATAATGTCCCCACATGTCCAGCCCTCGGCAGGAGTATCGCCGGCTGATGGCTGGAGTTTCAGATTCCAAGTTCCAGGTAAATTAATATACTAAATTACCACCCTCTCCTAACCTCTCCCCTCAAGGGAGAGGGATAAAAACCGATACGCCATTTCTCCATTTCGCATCAAAAACCCCCTTCTCCCTCTTTCCTCCTCCCTTTTCCCAGCACACCCGGAATAAATTTCATTCCGGGTGTGTAATAGAGACAAACACAAACACATCGGGCCGTCGCGCCCCATATGTAAGGAGGAAAATAATGAATACCAAGGTATTAGTAAAACGATGGACGCCCATCCATACAGCACTGGTAGTTCTTTGTGCCGTCTTTATTCAGATCTTATTTCTGTCCCCTGCCTATGGATCCTCACTTACCTTCAACGTACGGCCGGAAAACAGGACTGTACTCGTACCAGGCCCGGGAAATGGCACCGTCCAGATAAAGATATTCGCACCAGACGATCTGCCCTATCCCACGACCGACCGGCCCCTTCTGAACCTGGCCCTTATTATAGACAAGAGCGGGTCCATGAATGAAGCCGGCAAGATGGAATACGCGATCAGAGCGGCCCATCAGCTTGTGGACAAACTAGGCAGGGATGATTACCTGTCTATCATAGCCTACGACCAGTTTGTCAGGGTAGTTTCACCTGCGCGCAAGGTAAAGGACAGGAGGAGGTTTCACAAATTGATAAACAATATCTACCCCGGTGGACGCACTTTCCTCTCGGGAGGACTCGAAGAAGGATTTCGGCAGGCCAGAAGAGTAAAAAAGAGGGGCTATGTTAACCGGGTGCTTCTGATATCAGACGGTCTGGCCAACGTGGGGATCACGAACCGTTATACCCTTCGCCGTCGGGCTGGTGAGATGTCCGAACAGGGCATCTCCGTTTCCACTTTTGGTGTAGGATATGATTTCGATGAAGATCTCATGGCGGGCCTGGCGATCGGTGGCAGCGGATCGTACCACTACATCGCCGATCCGGCAGACATAGTGGCCGCTCTGAGCAACGAGTTCTCTATGGCCTCCCGAACCGTGGCTACCGACGTCGAGATAGTTATAAGGCTGAAAAAAGGCAGCTATTTTGATTCAGTCCCGGGGCACAGCTGGCGGCGTGAAGGAGATTCGGTGGTCATAAGACTCGGCGATCTCTCGACCGGGGAGAAGAGGAACCTCATAGCCAGGCTCAGGGTAGAGAGCAAGAGCCTTGGCATGAAGGATGTAGCTGATGTATCAATGCGCTATCGTGACCCGGTGTCCGGGATGGCAAGGAAGGAACCATTCCAGACTGTGAAGCTCCAACTCGTGAATGATCCGGATGTCTACAAGGATAATTTCGATAACAGGGTACGGGAAGAGAAATCAGTTATTGAATCCAATGCCAATATGGAAAAAGCCGCAGGACGGGTTGACTCTGGTGACAGGGCTGGAGCATTAAGCATCCTGAAAAAGGCCGCCGACGCGCTGAAACAGGAACCTGCTTCCCCCGCCACTGAGGCAGAGATCCGGCGTAATGAAAGGTATCAGGATAAGATCGTCGGGATGGACGAGATGGACGACGATGAAGTCAAGGAGATGCAGAAGGACATCAAGTACAGGTCGTATCAGAGGCTGCATAGACAATAAACCGACTTGCTTGCAAGTTCCCTTTCGACAGGCTCCTGTCTTCGCCAAGGCTTCGACCTGGCAAGCAGGGCAGGCAGGTTTCAAGTTGCCGGAGCGCTCACATTAAAGTGCCCCGGCTTTTTTTATTTCGTAAATTAGTTCATCTCTCAATTAGTTGGTGATTAATACATAATAACCGGGTACCGTCAAAAGCCCCTTCGCCTTCGCAACCCCCTTTTAGCTTCGCTTCAGTGCCTTTTAACGGAACCCTGGATGAATAAATATATTCAGGCCGGGGTTTTGGTGAATCACGAAGCGGAGCTAGCCCCACGCGCAGGCGAGTGATTGGCCGATACGTACCTCAGAACCTCGGACTATTCGCTAGCCCCACGCGCAGGCGAGTGATTACACCCAAAAGCCCGGCCTTATGGTGGCACTTTACCGAAATTTCACCAACTAAATTGTAGATGATCCCTGATTTCTAATGATCTATTTTTCTTACCCGAAACTCGAGACTCGGAACCTGGAACTCAAATTATGTTATAATATTATGAGATTTATCACTTTATGTGTGCATTCTTGTTAGAAATGTGATATTTTTTGAGGAAATTGCAATATATCCATCTAAATACTGCCGAAATTTTCAATTCGGTTTGATCCAGACAACTTATATGCTGAAGATTCTCGAAAAACTTGGCCACGAAATACTATATTTCCTTGAGACCGCCGGGAGGATGGGGATCTTCCTTTTTCAGAGCATCGCCTGCATTTTCCTGCCGCCCTACAAGCTTCAGCCCATTATAAGACAGATATATTTCATCGGAACCCGTTCGATATTCGTCATCCTCTTTACAGGTACGTTTACAGGCATGGTGCTGGGTCTTCAGGGATATTACACGCTCCAGAAGTTCGGATCAGAAGGGTTGCTTGGATCCGCGGTAGCTGTGAGCCTCCTCAGGGAACTGGGCCCGGTTCTCACCGCCCTCATGGTCATCGGAAGGGCGGGTTCGGCAATGTGCGCCGAGATCGGTATAATGCGGAACTCAGAGCAGATCGATGCCCTCGAACTGATGGCAATAGATCCATATCAGTTCATTATCGTCCCGAAATTTGTGGCCAGCATTGTCTCCATGCCTCTGTTGACCTTTATTTTCAATTTTTTCGGGATCCTTGGGGGTTTCTTTGTAGGCGTATCTTTGCTGGGCCTCAACAGCGGAACGTACTTCCAGGGTATGTATTCAGCTGCCGTCTGGGCTGACGTAGAGATGGGACTTATCAAGGCATTCGTATTCGGGCTCCTCGTTGTGTGGATCTGCACAGCAAAGGGTTTTTTTCTGCACAGGGAAAGAGCCGGCGGCTTCGGGGCGGAAGGTGTGAGCAGGACGACGACCAACGCGGTGGTAATGGCGTCAGTTACGATCCTCGTATGGGATTATCTGATAAGCGCCATGATGCTGTAAAAAAGTTGTTAGTTGACAGGTATCATCTCCAAATTAGTTGGTGGTCAATACATTATGAATGGGTTCCGGTAATAAACCCGAGTGATTACACCGAAAAACCCGGCCGAATGAATAGAAATCTCTACAACTAATTTGGAGATAAACCGTTGAAATTTGAACCGAACCTGGAAAGGTTGAACTCGGAAAGATGAGTAACGTAGAAAAAGAAAAGGTCGTTGAATTAATCCATGTAGACAAGGCTTTCGGCGACCAGATCGTGCTGGAAGACGTCAACCTGCCCATTTATGAGGGAACCACCACCGTCATCGTTGGACCGAGCGGAACGGGAAAGAGTGTAACACTCAAGCTGATGATGGGCCTGATGAGACCTGACAGTGGACAAGTAATAGCCTTTGGTCATGACATCTCTAATATCAGCAACAAGGAGCTGAGAAAAATAAGGATGAATTTCGGTGTGCTCTTCCAGAACGTCGCACTCTTTGATTCAATGAATATCTTCGACAATATTGCCCTGCCCCTCCGTGAGCGAACCGACGCAACTGAAGATGATATCCGCCGCAACGTCCAGGAGAAGCTTGAGATGATGGATCTGACCGGAGCCGATAAAAAATTTCCGGCGCAGCTCTCCGGAGGTATGCTGAAAAGGGCCGGACTGGCTCGAGCCCTCGTTCTGGATCCCCGGATCGTCTTTTTCGATGAACCAACAACCGGCCTGGATGCCAATAAATCTGCGGAGATATACAGGCTGTTTCACCACACCCAGAGTGAACTCAATTACTCCGCCGTGATAGTAAGCCACGATGTACCCAAGATCTTTAAACTCTCAGACTTCGTTGTCCTGCTCGCTGAAAAGAAACTTCACGGATGTGTCTCGCCTGAGGACTTCCAGCTGTCGGACAACCCGGCTATAAGGCTTTATGTAGAGAAGAATATCGGACCAATCTATTCCAGTCTAATAGAGGAGGCGGGGTTTTATGAAACGTTTTAATATAGAGATCGGCGTAGGTATCTTCATGGTTGTGGGTTTTCTGAGTTTTGCATGGATCTCGATCAAGCTTGGAGATGTAAACCTTTTCGGGGAGGACACATATTCCCTGGAAGCGCGCTTTAACTCTGTCTCAGGGCTCAAGGAGGGCGCCCTTATTGAGATAGCAGGTGTGCGGATAGGCAAGGTATCCTCCATCGGCCTGGATAGCGAAGATTACGATGCCATCGTACAGCTTTCCATTGATAAGGGAATAAGACTCCAGGAAGACAGCATAGCTTCCATCAGAACTGCGGGTATTATCGGGGACAGGTATGTGAACATCTCACCTGGAGGGCTTGACGAATTCATCGAGCCAGGCGGTGAGCTGGTGGAGACTGAATCAGCCATCAATCTCGAAGAACTGGTAAGCAAGTATATATTTGAAAGTGAATAGAATGCGCAAACAACGCTTTTTCACTGTGATCACCGGCATCTTTCTCATCCTTGCCTTTATACTGGTTGTTGTTCCTGCAACAGCATTATGGGCCCATGAAACTGGTACGGCCGTGTCCCGAGATGCCGCTCCCCTCGAAAACGATGATGATTTCGATGACTTTGACGATGAAGACGAAGAATTCGTGACTATAGCCGACCCCCTCGAACCCATAAACAGGGGGATCTTCTGGTTCAACGACAAACTCTACTTTTACCTGATAAAGCCTGTTACAAAGGTCTATAGAATCGTCCCGGAGAGGGCCCGAATCTCAGTCTCCAACTTCTTTTCAAATATCTTCACTCCCATCAGGTTCACGAACGCGCTGGTACAACTAAAGTTCAGGGATGCAGGGACGGAACTGGGCCGGTTGCTCATAAACTCTACGATAGGCATAGGTGGTCTTTTCGATCCGGCAAAAAATATCTACGGGATTAAAAAGAAGAACGAGGATTTTGGCCAGACTCTGGGCCACTACGGTGTCGGTCAGGGTTTCTATCTGGTCCTGCCCGTCATAGGGCCCACCAGCCTTCGGGATGGGCTCGGACTCGCTGCTGATTCCTACTATCTCAACCCCATATATACGCTTGACCTGAAAGACCGGGATAAATATACACTCGTCGTCCTGGACAAGATTAACGCCCTTTCTCTTGATAGGGACACCTACGAGGCCATAAAAAAAGAGTCCCTCGACCCATATCTCTTCGTGAGGGATGCTTATTCACAGAATCGCGAAGGCAAGATAAAAAAGTAGAATTAAAAACTTGACCCGCGCAGTCAGTCTTGTTAAGTTTTGCAGATATTGCCTAACTAACAACGCCTGGAAGGAAGGGTAGATGTGAAAAAAATCTCCTCAACCATTATCGGGATCCTGATAATACTGCTATTCAATACACCGATCCAGGCCGCAGCTCCCACTGACCAGCTTAGAAGATCCCTCGATGGGATTATTGAGGTGCTCAGGGAGCAGGGTCTGGACAGTGAAGTCAGACGAGAAAAGATCCGGGTCCTCTTCAGAGAGAGGTTCGATTTCAGGGTAATGTCCCGAAGAGTGCTCGCCAGGAACTGGAAGGAAGCTACGCCCGAAATACAGGACAGGTTCGTTGCCCTTTTTACCGATCTTCTCGAGGCAACCTATATAGGCAGGATCGAGGAGTATTCCGATGAGAGGGTGGATTTCGTTAAAGAGCGGATAAAGGAAAAAAGAGCTATTATTGATACTTTGATAGTGACCAGGAGCGTTGAGATACCTATCAATTACAAACTAACTCTAACCGGCGACCTATGGCTCGTTTACGATGTGGTGATCGAAGAAGTCAGCCTTGTAAGGAGTTTCAGGAGCAGCTATTCTACAATTGTGAAAAAGGAAGGTTTTGAGGGGCTCCTGGCGAAGATGGAGAACAAGGTAGAGGAATTAAATTCCTCCGATGGAAAAAAGAAGAAGTGATCTTATGACAGATATTCCGTGCTCCAGTGACAGCTGCGTAGCCTTTCTCTGTGAAAAAGCCAAAAAGGAGGGCGCTTCATTTACTTTCCTCGGAGCCCATGAACTTCTAAAGCTCTCCTCATATTTGAATTGCAGGCATCTGGAGGTTGGCGAAATTATCTGGGAGGAAGGCGACCCCTGCGGCTTTATGGGTTTTATCGTTTCGGGACGTCTCAAGATCAAGAAAGAGACGGAATTTGTGGGTAAACAGGCCGTTGTCGGTATTTACGGGAGGGGAGCTATTGCCGGGGAGCTTTGCCTCCTGGATGGAAGTCCAAGAGCAGTTTCGGCCGAGGCAATGGACCCGGTAGACCTCCTTACCCTGGATCGCATGAACTTCGAGATACTGATAGGCCAGGAACCTGACCTGGGTGCCAGGCTCCTGAAAGGAATGCTTCTTACCGTTTCAACGAGGCTGAAACAGTCCTTTTCCCGTCTGACAACATTCTTCTGACCCAGGCACCTTTACTCCTGCCAATAAATATTGGTTCATCTCCCACTTAAGGGGGACGCGGCAATCCTGTCCTCCTGTGGGTTTACGAAAAGAGATAAAGGCTGGCTCACGCCCGTTCGCTTCGCTCTCTCAAGACGCCAAGGACGCAAAGGAAAAACTGGATTTGGGTTT
>QIFJ01000239.1 GCA_003229755.1 Pseudomonadota bacterium | reverse complement strand
AAGGAGAATATATAATGGCGAAAGCAGTTGAAACTCAGAATCTTGAGCGGGTCAAATCGGTCCGCAGGGTGCCCCAGGAAGAGTACTATGTCCCTGGCCACCGCACATGCCAGGGTTGCGGCCCGGCCCTGTGCTACAAGCTTGTATCAAAAGCGACGGGACCGGACTCGATCTTCCTTGGTCCTACAGGCTGCATGTATGTTGCCAACACCAGTTACCTGTGCAGCCCCTTTGCATATCCCTGGATGCACACCCAGATCACAAACGCCGGGGCTGTTGCTTCCGGTATTGAAGCTGCCTACCAGGTTCTCATCCGCAAGGGAAAGTACAAGGGCAAACTCCCCAATATCGTAGTAATGGGTGGTGATGGCGGCTCCATCGACATCGGCCTCCAGGCCATGTCCGGTATGATGTACAGGGGACACGATGCTCTTTTCATCATGTACGACAACGAGTCCTACGCGAATACGGGCATCCAGACTTCACCAATGTCCCCATATGGGGCCAATACGACATTTACACCTCCAGGCAAGGCTATCCCGGAGGGGAAAGTCCTCTTCCCCAAGGATGCGCCACAGATGGTGATCGGAGGCCATCCAGCGGTCAAGTATGTTGCTACCGCGTCGCTGGCTTATCCTGTTGACCTCATCAACAAGGTAAGGAAAGGCCTTAATGTTGTAGGTCCTACCTTCATACACATTCACTGTCCCTGCCCGAAAGGCTGGCTTTTCGACGCAGACAAGACCATCAAGGTTGCCAAGATGGCTATCGAAACGGGAATGTGGGTCAACTACGAGTGGGAAGAAGGCGAGTACACATACCAGCACACACCAAAAGAGTACAAGCCTGTCAAGGAGTACATGAAAACGCAGGAGCGATTTGCACACCTCACTGATGAGCATATTGCCAAGATGCAGGCCTTCATAGATGCCAAGCTGAAGGCACCCGGCAAGCCGGTGCCGCTGCCTGTGCAATCACCCAGGGAGAGCGTGTAAACATTCGGCAATGTTCGGATAGCTCTGCTTTATCGTCAACCTGGTGACCTTCTGCCATAGTGCGGGCCTGTTCACTCAGTGGGCGGGTCCGCACAAATAGCCTGCTGGAGGCTACGGAAAGCAAAGATAGGCCGGAATATCTCCTCAGGGAGCCATCGTGAGAGGGAACACAAAAAATAAAACCTCATTTTAGAAGTGTGTGTTACTATTTTGTAACAGCCCTGGGGGGCGAAATTTACAATAGATTAACCAAACACAAAAAGGAGGTGAGATCGCAAAACATTTGACGTAAGAGGGGGGTAAAACGGTCTGAAGGTTTTATTGCAAGGAGGAAATAGGCCATGAAAAGAATTAGCAGACATTTTCCAATTTTACTTATCCTGGTAGTAGTAATGGCCGGCTCATTTCTCTTGGGAGAAATAGCCGAAGCCGCCGCCTGGCCGGACAGGTCAGTTGAGTTTATTATCTCAGCCGGTGTAGGCGGAGGAGCCGACAAGTACGCCCGATTCCTGACTGGTATCAACGTCAAGAATAAGTACATTGATGAGGCCATACTCCCGGTCAACAAGCCGGGCGGCGCCGGCGCAGTGGCAATGAACTACGTCATCTCCCAGAGGGGTAATGGTCACATGATGCTGATCACACTGAACAGCTTCATTACGACACCCCTGTTCCAGAAGCTGCCATTTTCATTCCGCAACTTCACACCTATTGCGCTGCTGGCACTGGATAACTTCCCGCTTTGGGTCCACAAGGACAGCTCCTTCAAAACAATCGAAGAGTTCATCGCCGAGGCCAAGAAGCGCAGAATCCTGGTTGGTGGAACAGGGTCCAAGCAGGAAGATGAGATCGTATTCAGGGCCATCGAGAAGATCGCCGGTACAAAGCCGTTCAAGTACGTGCCTTTCAAGGGCGGCGGCGCTGTAGCAAAGGCTCTGGTCGGCAAGCACATTGAGGCTTCAGTTAACCAGGTCAGCGAAGCAGGAGGTTTCTACCCTGAGTTTGTAAGGCCCCTGGTAGTTTTCCAGGACGAGAGACTTGCGGTTAAGGGTCTTGAGAATGTTCGCACAGGTAAAGAGGCGGGCATCGACTTTAGCTACAACATGATGAGGGCTATCTTCGCGCCTCCGGGCATCTCCAAGAGGGACAGGGAAGGCTTGGTGGGACTCTTCAGGAATATCTCCAAAGATAAGGAATGGCTGGAGTTTGCCAGGAGCAAGGGGCTACAGGCCACCTTTATCACCGGCGACGAGCTGATGAAGTTCACCGAGGATTACGAGAAGAAGCACATCACGATCATGAAAGCGCAGGGTTGGATCAAGTAACTCCTGAGGACTGAAGTTCACCTCAGAAACTGAATCGGGGTATGGGGCCTGCCAGACAGGCCCCGCACCCCCAATAATCATCCCCGGGAGGCTGGATTTGAAAAAAGGTGAATTAATTACTGCGGTAATATCGATCGTTATATCGCTCATTGCCATTATAGAGGCAGCTCGCCTGGGTTTCGGCTGGCAAGCCGATGGACCAGAGGCGGGATTCGCTCTCTTCTGGCTGGGTGTATTGATGCTGGTCTGTTCAGCAGGCATTCTTGTAAATGCCGTAAGATCCAAAGATGAAGAAGATTTCTTCGTAAGCAGAGAAGGAATGATGGAGGCGGTTCGCATTGCCTTCACGTCGTTCCTGATGGCGATAGGGATCGTTTACATGGGAGTCTATATTTCAACACTGATCTATAGTGCGCTCTTTTCCCGCTGGCTCGGTAAGCATCGTTGGCGGACAGTTATTGCGTTTTCATTAATAACTACTATGGCCGTTTTCTTCGGCATGGAGAAGGGGCTGAAGCTTCCACTGCCCAAGAGTATTTTATATCAGAAGGGGTTGTTCTTTTTCTAACAGGAAGTTACGACATCAGATCAGGAGGAATTAATGGAAACTCTGGCTAACCTGATGGTTGGTTTCGGGGTTGCGATGCAGCCCTTCTCACTATTAATGATGACCCTGGGGTTGCTCCTGGGTCTGGCAGTAGGCGTTCTGCCGGGACTGGGCGGTACCGCCGGTGTGGCTCTGCTGCTGCCCCTGACCGTTCTGGTCCCCAAGGAGATCGCAATTATCTTCCTGGCCGCCATCTACTGGGGGGCCCTTTATGGAGGGGTTATAACTTCTATTCTCTTCGCGATTCCGGGTGAGCCGTGGTCCGTGGCGCTTATCTTCGATGGCTACCCCCTGGCAAAAAAGGGAAAGGCGGGTCTCGCGCTTTCGACCGCTTTCCTTGCGTCTTTCATGGGTATACTGGTAGCTGCTGTCTTTTTCGTGGCATTCGCGATGCCGCTGGCTCTGTTCGCCTTGAGATTCGGCCCTCCGGAGATGTTCGCCATAATGTTGCTTGCCTTCAGTACCTTCGTTGGGCTGGGCACGGGCGGAGCCATGAAGACCCTTGCCAGCACTTCGTTCGGACTGATCCTTACCATGGCGGGACTTGACATTGTGACTGGACAGCCAAGGCTGACCTTCGGAACATTTGCCTTCCTTTCCGGTTTTCACTTTGTACCTGTAACGATCGGCCTTTTCGGCATTGGTGAGATAATGATCGACGGGGAGGAGAGGTTCAGTACCATTATAAAGGAGGTCATCCCGGCGAAAGTCGGAATGCAGGACATCTGGGATGGCATGAGGGAGATAAAGAAGCACTTCGGACTGACCTTCTTCAGTTCCATCCTGGGATTCTTCGTGGGTATTCTGCCTGGAACTGGGGCCACTCCCGCGTCCTTCCTGGGTTACGGGATCGCCAAACAGTACTCCAAAGAGCCCGAGAAATACGGCAAAGGGGCTATAGAGGGTATTCTGGCCCCGCAGGCGGCGGCTAACTCCGCCGGTACGGGTGCCCTTCTGCCCATGATCACCCTGGGTATCCCGGGCTCGCCTACTGCGGCGGTGCTCCTGTCGGGCCTCTATATGTGGGGCCTGTGGCCCGGACCAAGGCTGTTTGTGGAGGAACCGGTATTCGTATGGGGCCTGATAGCCAGCCTGTTCCTGGCAGGTTTCGTATGCCTGTTAATCTGCCTTTTCGGAACTCCGCTTCTGGCATCGATCATGAGGGTCCCGTGGGGGCTGCTCACGCCCATTATTGTTATCGCCTGTTTCATTGGCGCCTACGTGATGAGAAACCTCATGTTCGACGTCTGGACCACGCTGATCTTCGGGATCATAGGATACGTTATGAAGAAGTGTAAATACCCGCTGGCGCCCCTGGCAGTAGCCCTTGTTCTGGGGGCGATGACCGAGAGGTTCCTGCGGCAGTCCCTGATCATAGGTGACGGGTCGTTCAGCATCTTCTTCAACAGGCCTCTGTCAGCGGTATTCATGGTAATCGCCATACTCCTCTTTGCCCTGCCTGCAATCAAGCTAATTAAAGACAAGATGAAGAGCAGAGGCGACGAGGCGGCGGCATAGCTGGTTAACGAATAGGATATCCGGCTGTTTTGGAGAGTACTCAATTGCTTAAGTCGAACCGGGTTAATGCAGATACAGAAACGAGTACACTCTCGGCAGTCATCAAATGCAAGACCAAAATGGTGAGGCGGCCTGTTGATACACTATTAATTGTAAGTCTGAGCCGCCTCTCCTTCTTCCTTGATTTCCTCTCATGAAAGCTGTTCGGAAAATCCTCATTACGGGTGGAGCGGGCTCTGTCGGGAAAGACTATGTCGGCGCGCTTCTGGAGAAAGGCTGTGATGTAACAGTCCTGGACAGGGATGTGGAGCCTCTCAGGTCAATAGACGACAACAGACTCATTCTTGTTGAGGGGTCCCTGGAGGACAGGAAAACTCTTCAAAAAGCCATTGAAGGCGCCGATGCGGTTATTCACCTGGCATGGTCCTTTTCCGCAGACACACTGGAGATATTTGAACATGATCTGAAGGGCCATATCCATCTTTTAGACGAGATGACCTCCCGCCGGATCCGGCACCTGATTTACACCAGCACGGCTGTAGTTTACGGAAAGGTAAAATATTCTCCCATCGATGAGGATCATCCCCTGGTTGTGGAAGAAGCAAGGAAGCCCTTGTACGGAATTGCCAAGGCAGCCGCGGAAAAACTCTGCCTGATGTACAGCAACGAGGGAAAAGTGCCGGCTACAATATTCCGGTTCTGGTGGGCCTTCGGGGAAGATATCGCCGGCAGGCACCTGCGCGAGATGTTAAAGACAGCCGCAGCAGGAGAACCGCTGGAGGTTCCTTGTGACTCGGGGGGCAGCTTTATCCACATGGCCGACCTGGTTCAGGCCATGGATATCGCCCTCATGAACGAAACGGCTTTCGGCAGGACATTTAATTTCTCTACCGTCTTCGTTACCTGGGAAGAGGTGGCCGAAATGGTGAGTGAAATTACGGGGTCGCTGGCGGAAGTCAGGGTGATCCCGAAAGAAGAGTGGAAGGGAAGCGCCTTTCTCGCAGACCCCTGGGAGCTGTCGGACACATATGCCAGAGATCTTTTGGGATATAAACCGATGGATCCCGAACAGGCCAGGGGCGCCCTGAAAAAAGCGATATCCAATCGTTGGGAGGGGATGAAAAAAAGTCAGGAATGATCGGAAAGATGGGAGTGTTTATTCATCGCGGGTCGGGCTTCTGTCCGGCTCGTTTAATAACAACTTAGGAGGGGAATTCAATGGAACCAACCCAGATTATCACAGCCCTGATCTTCATTGTTACGATAGTTCTGGTCATAACACGCAAGATCGACCCTGTAGTTTCCGCTCTGCTGGGCGTTGTTTTCATGATCTCAGTGGGGAGTATGACAGAAGTCCAGGCCTTCAAGTTCGTGGACTGGAATGTCCTCATGATACTGATAAGTGTCTGGCTCATCGCCGGTTATTTCGGCAAAACGGGGATCCCTGAATATCTTGGAGACCGCACCCTCCACATATCCAAAGGTAACATTCCACTTTTCGTGACCCTGATAGGTATGCTTGCCGGGTTCGTCTCCATGTTCATTGACAACGTGGTGGTGGTGCTGATGCTTGCCCCCATCATCTTTCACATTCGCAAGCTCTATGGTTTCAAGGCCACAGGACCCATTTTATTTATAGGTCTGAGCTCGAATTTCATGGGAACGGCGCTGCTGCTCGGTGATCTTCCGCCACAGATGCTGCACAGCGTGTCGGGCGTCGAGTTCCTGGGTTTTATCTGGCATTCAGGAAGGCCGTCATCGTTTATTATCCTGACCGTTGTCTACCTGCTGGTTTGCCTGGTCTTCTATTTCAAGTTTAAGAAATCAAGCCTTGCCCTTTGCACGCTCGATGAGGAGGCAGCTCACGAGGCGGCAGGTGAAACTATGGTACACATCAAGGACAAACGATTCGCCTTTGTCGTTGTTGCGGGTTTCATATTAACCATCATCGGCATGTCCATGAGGCAGATTTTCGACGTCAAACTGGGATTCATTGCCTTTACAGGCACTCTTTTGCTGGTCCTGGTTATCGAGATCCTGAAAAAACCCCTCGGTTTCGATGTGCCTGACCTCGAGCACATGCTGGGAGAGATCGAATGGTCCGCGATAGCGTTTTATGCGGCCCTGTTTGCTCTGGTTGGAGGCCTTGAGCATGCGCGTCTTCTCGAGATCGTGGCAAACTGGTTTATTCCCTTCATTAAATCGGGCCTCCTGGTAGGGACGTCTGTTCTTTACTGGGTAACAGCGCCCATCGTGGGAGTGGTCGAGCACGATGCTTTCATCCTGACGCTTCTTTACGTGATCAGGGATCTGGGACAGAGCCAGGGAATCAATGTATGGCCGTATTACTGGGGTCTCGTATGGGCAGGCACTCTGGGCAGCAACCTGACCATCGCAGGCGCGCCGGCTCTTTATGTGGCCCTGTCCATGGGTGAAAAGGAAGACGGGGAGAAGCTCTCACTCAAGGAATTCTTCTCCTACACGGTTCCCTACGTCGTTATCTCGCTGGTGCTGACTTATATCCTCATGGTTCTCATCTGGGTCCTTCCCTTCACCAGGTAGAGATGAACCAGCTGAGTTAAGCAAGGTCCGGGTATCGAGGAAGGGCTTTTCGATACTCGACCCAGCATGTCCTGGGTCGTATCTGGCAGAAAGCATTTAATAGCGGGTCGCTAAAAGAGGTTTGAATGCCGGATACGACCCTCTGGTTCTCAGGTTTGGGGCTTCAGTCCCTGGTTCCTGGTCCATGGTCCCTTGTTGTTGGTCTTCAATCACTTGTCCCAAGTCCCATATATCAGGTAGACTAATCAATAGATTTGAGAGTGATTAATCTACATAAATGTAATAAATAGATCCTGTAACCTGTGTCTTGGACCCTGGATTTCCGGCTGTAAGCCGGCAGGGTTTACTAGAAACCAGAAACTAGAAACCAGAAACTCCACACATCGGTGTGGCAGACATGGTTCCTGGTTTCTTGTTTCTAGTAACTGAGAACACACATATCAGGAGGAGAGCAGTGGAAACCAAAGACACCAGTAATATGTTGAGCGTACTGGCTGGCTCCGCTGTGGAATTTACCACTCGGCCTGTGGTTATGGGTACGAACGGTATGGTCACCAGCGGCCACTATCTTGCGAGCAAAATTGGTCTGCGTATCCTGGAGGACGGCGGCAATGCTGTGGATTCCGGAGTTGCCATGGGATTTGCTTTGGCTGTGCTGGAACCCTATATCTACGGAATCGGAGGCGAGGTGCCGATACTGATATACATGGCCGGGGAGGAGAGAGTTGTGAGTCTTTCCGGGCAGGGGCCTGCACCTAAAGGGTCCAGTATAAAGTGGTTTAAAGAAAACGGGTTCGATGCCATACGTGGAGATGGACTGCCTGCAACGGCAGTGCCGGACGCAGTGTCTACCTGGATAAGTGCCCTTTCCAACTTTGGGACGATGACCCTGGGTCAGGTACTGGAGCCCTCCATCGAACTTGCACGTACCGGGTTTCCCATGTATCCGACACTCCAGTCCGCCATTGCGAGGCAGGCTCAGTGGTTCAGGGACTCGTGGCCGACTTCCGCTGATGCTTACCTCCAGGGGGACCGTATACCGGAGGTGGGAGAAGTGTATGTCCAGGATGACCTTGCTGGAATGTTCATGAAGCTTTTGGAGACGGAAAATCGGGAGAAGGGAAGTAGTCGAGAAGAGGCGCTCAGGGCGGCGCGTGACGTTTTTTACAGGGGAGAAATTGGTGAGCGGATCGTTAAATTCGTCCAGGAGAACGAGCTTCCGGACACTGCCGGGAACCGCCATAACGGATTTCTGTCGATGGAAGACCTTCTGGAATATGAGACACGGATAGAAGAACCCGTAACAACAAATTATCGGGGATACGATGTCTACAAGTGCGGACCCTGGTGTCAGGGGCCGGTATTCCTCCAGCAGCTCAACATCCTGGAGGGATACGACCTCGGATCCTTGGGGCACAACTCCCCCGAATATATTCATCTTCTGGCTGAGACCGCCAAGCTTGCTTTTGCCGACAGGGAGCAATATTATGGCGATCCTGATTTTGTAGATGTTCCTCTGGATATGCTGCTGTCAAAGGAATATGCTAAAGAGCGTCGGAAGCTGATTGATCATGATCAGGCCTCCAAGGAGCTCCGACCAGGTAATGCCCTCAGTGCGTACCCGGAAGAGAAGGAGGGCGATCCCCGCGTATTCAGGGGAGACACGACTCACCTGGATGTGATAGATCGATGGGGAAATATGATTTCTGCTACTCCCAGCGGCGGATGGTTTGCGAGTTCGCCAGTTGTTGATGGCCTCGGCTTTCCCTTAGGTTCCCGCATGCAGATGTTTTATCTCGACCCTGATCACGCTAATGCACTCGTTCCGGGAAAACGCCCCCGCACTACTCTGACTCCATCGCTGGTACTCGAGAACGGGAAACCGTTCATGGTGTTCGGTACCCCCGGCGGTGACCAGCAGGACCAGTGGACGCTCCAGTTTTTCCTTAACTGCGTGGATTTTGACATGAACTTGCAGACCGCTGTGGATGCGCCTACTTTTCATTCAAGCCATTTCCCCGCTTCCTTCTATCCGCACAGTGCTCAGGCTGGACGCCTCAACCTGGAAAGCCGGATTCCCGAATCCACGATCCGGGTTCTTCAGGAAAAGGGACATGATGCCCAGGTTGCCAGAGGGTGGAGCCACGGTCGCGTTCTGGGTATCCGATACGATGCTGAAAGTGGAGTAATGTCCGGCGTCTCAACAGCACGCCTGGAAACCGGCTACGCAATAGGATGGTAGTAAAGACTACGCCTCCGGCGTAGTCTTAGTCGAGGTCGAGGTGCGTAGTCGAAGTTTTCCCAAAAAATAAAAAAGGGCTCCCGGTTTTTGTCGGGAGCCCTTTTTTCGAAGTGGTAAACTCTTATTCTGCTGTTACGCTATGGAGTACTCGGCGAATTTTTTGGGTTTCTTTTTTCTCAGTGTGGCCTGTGCAGCGGCGAGACGCGCCACCGGCAGCCTGAAGGGCGAACCGCTGACATATGTGAGTCCAACAAGGTAACAGAACTCAACTGATTTGGGGTCGACCTGTTCTCCGCAGATACCCATCTTCATATCCTTCTTGATCTTCCTGCTGCTATCGATGGCCATCTTCATGAGGAGCCCAACACCCTTCTGGTCGATGGTCATGAAGGGGTCTTCCTCAAAAATTCCCTGCTCAACGTAATAGGGGAGGAATCTTCCAGCGTCATCTCTAGATAGCCCATACAGGGTTTGTGTCAGATCGTTGGTGCCGAAGGAGTAGAAATCCGCTTCCGGAGCGATTTCATGAGCTAAAAGAGCGGCCCTGGCGATCTCGATCATTGTACCCACATCATAAGGGATCTTGACCTTGTACTTCTCCTCCACCGAGGTGGCTATCCTTATTGTCATCTTACGCAAAACCGTCAATTCGTTCACATCGGCAATAAGGGGGATCATGATCTCGGGAATTGCCTTGATCTTCTTCTTGGTGACCTGACATGCAGCCTCCATGATGGCCTGGACCTGGATCTCGTAGATCTCCGGGTATGTAATTGCCAGCCTGCACCCCCTGTGACCCAGCATGGGGTTGAATTCATGAAGGGCCTTGTTCCGGGCCTGAAGCTTCTTGAAAGTCACACCCAGTTCCCTGGCGATCACCCTGAGCTCAGCATCTGTCTTGGGCAGGAACTCGTGCAGTGGCGGATCCAGGAGCCTGATCGTAACGGGAAGCCCGTCCATTACCTTGAAGATCTCTATAAAATCCTTCCGCTGCATGGGCAGGATTTTTTTAAGAGCCCTTCGCCTGCCTTTTTCGTTATCTGCCAGGATCATTTCGCGGACCGCCTGGACCCTTTCGGCGTCGAAGAACATATGCTCCGTGCGGACGAGACCTATACCTTCAGCCCCGAACTTCAGTGCATTCCGGGCGTCGACGGGTGTATCAGCGTTGGCCCTGATCCCAAGATCCCTGAACTCATCAGCCCACTTCATGATTGTGTTGAAATCACCTGTCATCTCGGGCTGAACCAGAGGAACTTCACCAAGGATCACCTCACCGGTAGTACCGTTGAGTGTGATGCTTTCACCTTCTTTTACTGTGTGAGATCCGATCCAGAAGCTCTTTTTCTTCTCATCGACGTTGAGATCAGTGCAGCCTGCCACACACGGTTTTCCCATGCCTCTTGCAACGACGGCCGCATGCGAAGTCATGCCTCCTCTCGCGGTAAGTATTCCCTGTGCAGCGTCCATGCCACCGATATCCTCGGGGGATGTTTCGGGCCTGACGAGAATAACCTTCTCGCCTTTGGCCGCGGCCTTCTCCGCATCTGCCGCAGAGAACACGACCTTGCCGACAGCTGCGCCGGGGGAAGCAGGCAATCCCTTAGCGATAGACTCAACGGATGCTTTCGGATCGATCATCGGGTGCATGAGCTGCTCGAACTGATCTGGATCGATCCGCATGATGGCGGTCTTCCTTAACCATCTGGATCGCTATCTTCAGGGATGCTGCCGCCGTTCGCTTTCCGATCCTGGTCTGGAGCATGTAGAGTTTACCGTCCTGGACTGTGAACTCCAGGTCCAGCATATCTTTATAATGTTTTTCCAACTTCTTGTAGGTCCTGTCCAGGTCCCTGTACGCGGAAGGTATAGACTTTTTCAGCTCGTTGATATGGAGCGGGGTCCTGATTCCCGCCACCACATCCTCGCCTTGAGCGTTAATGAGATACTCGGCGAAGAACTTCTTCCGTCCTGTAGAAGGATCCCTGGTAAAGCCGACGCCAGTTCCGGAATTATCGCCCATATTACCGAAAACCATTGCCTGGACGTTGCACGCTGTGCCCAGGTCATGAGGAATTGCGTTCAGGTTTCTGTATGTCTTGGCCCTCTCACCGAACCATGAGTCAAATACGGCGTTAATGGCAAGTCGGAGCTGCTGTAATGGGTCGTTGGGGAAGTTCTTACCGGTTTCCTTCTTGTAGATCTTCTTGAACTGCCCGGAGAGTTCTTTCAGATCGTCGGCGGACAGTTGCGTATCCTCAGAAACACGCTTTTTCTTCTTCATTTTTTCCAGGGTACTTTCGAAAGCTGACCGGTCGATGCCCATTACGGTGCTTCCAAACATCGAAATGAGCCTTCTGTAGGTATCATACGCAAAGCGTTCGTTATCCGTTTTTTTTATAATTGCTTTCAGCGTCTTATCGTTGAGGCCGAGATTGAGGACCGTGTCCATCATTCCGGGCATGGAGAATTTAGAGCCCGAGCGGACAGACAGGAGAAGGGGATTCACTGGATCACCTAACTTCATTCCCATGGATTTTTCAACCTTCTTCAGGTTTGCGAGCACCTGGTCCCACATTTGCGAGGGATACTTCTTTTTGCTCTCAAAATAGGAATTGCATGCTTCTGTAGTGATGGTAAATCCGGCAGGTACGGGGATCTTCAGGTTTACCATGTTAGCGAGTCCGGCTCCCTTTCCGCCAAGGAGATCCTTCATCTTCGTGTTTCCATCAGCTTTACTGTCTCCGAAATAGTAAACATACTTCTTTGCCATAACTTCCCTCCCTGAAACAGTGTTGAATTAATATGTAAGGGCGCCTAAATCAATAACAAAACAAAAAAAACCACCTATCCTCAAAGCCGGCAGGTTTCTAAGACGGGGCATGGAGCCACCTGATCCTCGACTTATCGGGACGTTGGTCGGTATCCTCTCTCAACTATATCCGTGTATGGTTGAGTTTCCGTTCCATCCCAGGTGCCGCAAATTAGCGATACACATTATCATTTTTCCGGTGAAAAAGCTAATGCCAGCAGCGATTTTGTGATGAAAAATCGCCTGAAATCGGCTGATTGGAAGCTGGTTTTTGGTTTTGAAGTTTTGCTCTGACCCCGCTTGTGAGACCAAGAGCGTAACGCAGGGTTTCGCTGGGCGCCCATTCGGGCGAATCGCTGAGTGTCGCTGAGAAAAACCATTCCCTCTCCCCTGGTGGGAGAGGATTGAGGAGAGGGGGGTACCTTACTGCCTTCCCAGGAAAAGTACTTTACTGAATGTGTGTTCTCTCTGCGGCCCCCTGCGGTCGGGGCTGAATAGCCCCCCCTGCCTGTCCTGAGCTTGCCGAAGGGCGGCCCTCTGCGTTAAAGCTCTTATCGCAATTTTATGTTCTGATACTCTGATTTCCAGTGATCTAATGTTCTAAACCCAATTTTCAATTTCCAATTTCGGATCTCGAGTTTCAATAATAAAACCACTTTTTATTTGACGCAGTAAATGTTGTCTGGTATCAGTTTACTACATCTCCGGTTCATGCCCTTAAAAAGGGGGGGGAGTGGAGCATCGGAAAATACACCGGATTTGTAATTTCCTTATTAGCAATTTGAAATTCTAATTCTGCATGCGCTTTTGGCTGCGTGCATTCGCTCAAATAAATCATTAACTGGTAGAAAAGGAGATGAGCATGAGAACGATGAAGGTTATTGTTGTAATGGCAGTGGCTCTTGGCCTTATGATGGTGCCGGCGCTCTCCATGGCTGCTGTAGATAAAGTGGTCATCGGACATCCTGCGGCGCTCTCAGGCAAGTACGCCAAGGCCGGCAACCAGGCAGTGGGTGGTATTGTTGCCGTCGTCGACTGGGTCAACTCAGCGAGAGGCGGTATCAAGGTTGGTGGAAAGAAAGTCCCCCTTGCCTACAAGAATTACGATAATGAGTCCAGGAAGGAGATGGTTACAAGTCTCCTGGAGAGGTTGATCACTACAGACAAGGTAGACTTTACATTTTCTGCCTACAGTTCCGGCCTGACCCTGGCTGGTGCAACTATCGCCGAGAAGTACGGCATAGTCTACATGGATCACGGTGGTGCCTCGGACAAGATCTTCCGTCAGGGATTCGAATATGTCGTACAGACGATCGGTCCCGGCTCCAGGTACCATGCCGGTACACTGGATATGGTCAGGAAGATCGATCCCGGTGCCAAAAGAGTTGCACTTGCTTATGAAGACTCGGAATTTGCAAGGTCAGTTATGGACGGCGCTGAGGCCAAAGCCAAGGAACTCGGCTTCGATGTGGTCTTTAAAAGAACTTACCCCAAGGGCGTGACCGATCTGACTCCACTCCTTTCCGACCTGAAAGCAGCCAAGCCCGAATTTATCCTTGGTGGCGGCCACTTCCAGGATGGGCAGCTGTTTACCAGGCAGCTTGCAGACCTCGATATCAATCCCAAGCTGCTTTCCCTTATCGCCGCTGCCACTCTCCCCGCATTCAAAGATGCTCTGGGCGATCTGTCCGAAGGCGTGATGGGCCCGTCCCACTGGGAGTACGGAGTTAAATTCTCCAAGAAGGCCGCTAAAAAGGCTGGAATGAAATGGATCGGCCCCAGCCAGGATGAGTTCGTGTCCCTGTTCAAGAAGGCTGTAGGCAAGGATCTTCTGCCGTCTTACCATGCCGCTGAAGCAGGAGCCGCGGTTCTCGCGCTGGTCCTGGCAGTTGAGG
>QIFJ01000203.1 GCA_003229755.1 Pseudomonadota bacterium | reverse complement strand
GGGCTCCCGGGAAGCATCTGATTTCAATCAAGTTTATATTATCTGTGAATAATATATCAATATAAGACTTCCTGAAATTGTCAACTCGGATGGGGTTACGAGGTTGAAATCCGGGTGGCATTGGGAAATGGACTTCATCGGAAAATAGCTATTTTATGCGGTTTCTGGGCTAATTCAGCTTGACATGGTATACCATCTCTGTTATTTGGAAATTAGGTTATGAGGCGAACTTTCGGGTTCATTTATTTTATTTTTTTTTCGTTGAGACAAGGAGGGAGAGATGAACAGGAGTGATCTGATCGCAAAAATGGCAGCAAGCGCAGGTATCAGCAAAGCAGCAGCCGAACGAGCACTTAACGCATTCGTTGACGGAATAGGTAGTGCTCTGAGGGGCGGCGACAAAGTCTCCCTTGTAGGATTCGGAACCTTCAGTGTAAGTCACAGGGCTGCCAGGACCGGAAGGAATCCAAGGACCGGTGCTGTCATACAGATTTCCGCTTCAAAAGTACCGAAGTTCAAACCTGGCAAAGGTCTGAAAGACGCTATCAAGTAACATCTCTCCTCAGATGCCAGAAAGCCGGCCCTAAGGGCCGGCTTTTTTATTTCCCGAAATTGGAAATGATCAAAAACCCCTAACACAGGGGGCCGCAGGAGGGCTAGTCAGCCCTTACCGCAGAGGGCCGCGGGAAAATCAACAAACAATAAACTTTTCTTGGTAAACACCAAACACAGAGGAGAGGAACAGTTACTAATAGTAATTCGTCTCCCAATTAGTTGGTGGAATTTCGGTAAAGCACCATCACAAGGCCGGGCTTTTGGGTGTAATCACTCGCCTGCGCGTGGGGCTAGCTCCGCTTCGTGATTCACCAAAACCCCGGCCTTAATATATTTATACATCAAGGGTTCCGGGGAAAAAACCCTGAAGCGAAGCTCAAAGGGGGTTGCGAAGGCGAAGGGTTTATTTTGCCGGAACCCTGTTATTTTATATTGACCACCGACTGGACCGGAGATGATCCCCAATTTCTAATATCCAATATCCAGATCTGAACCGTACATTCTCTTCCATAAACGGATAAAAATATTTCCGAACACAACAACAGCTACAGTCTGTCCGATCCCGATGGAAATTACCATTGCCCAGTATGGATGAACCGCGATCCAGTTCAGGATCACAGCCCACAACCCCTTTCCCCCAACGGTCTTAAATCCGAAATTGATCCCCAGGAGAACGTACAGGTACGCTGAGACACCAAGTGCGTTGAAGAGGATGGGGGGCAGGTAGGGTACAACAGGTAACCGCCTGGTGAACCATGTGCCGTATCCGGCAAGGAGAGAGAGCAGGGAACCGAATATGATGTCGGGAAGCCCGAAACCGCCGATCACATTCGCCAGCAGGCTGCCTATATACAGCGCCACCGGTATCAGTGGGTCGAAAAGGGCGAGCATCGCAAGGCCCTCAGATATCCTGACCTGGATGGGGCCGTAACCAAGGTTCAGACCCGGACCCAGAATATTGGCTATATAGGTCAGGACCACGTAAAGAGCCGCTATCAGTGATAGTCTTGTTAAGCGTCTAGCGTGTAGCATATGCTTCATTGTTCAACTTTCTAGATTGTGATGAGTAATTCGTGATGAGTGGAAACAGGCGCTGGGCTCTGGGTTTAGTCCAAAACTATCAACTCAAATTTCCAATTTCCAATCTCGAATTTCGATAAACTAATGTTCTAAATCCAATCTCCAATATTCTGTTACGGGTCAACCGTCGTGAATATATTACCGTCCTTCCTGATGACGATATCCCTGCTGATAAATCCGTCCATGAATCTCCTGTAGACACTCTCGTAGTCCTCTTCGAGGAACCGGTCAACAGCTTCTTTGAACCACAGAGCGTTGATGATATCAGACCCGAACTGCTCCTCGTCCGTCTCGCCCTCCATGAGCAGGGTATAGATCATCAGCTTCTTGATCTGGGACATGCCGATCTTTTCCCTGTTCTCCAGGCAGTCTTTTATCACCTTGCGGCTTTTCCGTATGGCGCCTGCAAAATCATTGAACGGTTTCCCGTGACCGGGAAAGACGGTTTTTACCTCGAGTGGCTCTATCTTTTCCAGAGATTCCAGCATTGACTGGAACATTTCCTCTCCCTCAATGGCCATGGTGGTTGGGCCCACGTCGCTTTCCCAGAGTGTATCGGATGAAAGGAGAATCCTGTTGTCTGCGTTGTAGAGGACCAGGCCGTCCCTGGAGTGCCCAGGCGTTTCCATTACCTCGAAATCGTGGGGACCGATCGTAATCACATCACCGTCACTCAGGGTCCCGGTGCACTTGTAGAAGTCTGCCTTCTGGTTATAGTAACTCCACCATGGATTCAAAGAATCGCCGGTGTCCATATAATGTTTGTGGGCACGGTGGGTAAGTATCTCGCATCCGGATATCTCCTGGATCCGCTTATTACCGCCGATGTGGTCGCAGTGGCAGTGGGTGCTGATGATAAGGCCTGTTTCCCTGAGGTCTACGCCCGCATCGCTAATGAGTTTTTCCGTAGTTCCAAAATCGGGCAGATAGCCGGTGTCAATAAGAACCGGTTTATCCAGGCGAAACACGAAGTGGTTGGCGTTGAGAAAGCCCCTCTGGATAAAGAACATGTCTTTCAGAATTTCAACAGCGGCCATGGTTTGTATCAATATCAGTTGAAAGTTGAAGGTTGAAAGTAATTAGATTCAAAACCAAAGGTTCTGGATCAACGAGCCATAGGATTGCTTCGTCGCTCAGCACCCTGGGACGCTTCTCGCAATGATGCTGGCCTGTGGCCAGTGTTTCTGGTTTCTGGCCAACGCTTGGTTGTACTGACACCAAGTCCATCTTTTTTGGTTTCATTATCAAACTTTCAACTCTGAAATTGATATACTTATACACTGGGAAGCAAAGACAATTAACAGATGATCGATAAATAAACAAGGTATGGATGGACTTTTTGCGACAATTTAGGAGCTCTTAAATGAAAGTAGCAGTTACCGGCGGAACAGGCTTTGTGGGATCAGTTCTTGTGGAGGAGTTATTGTCACGGGGGCATGTAGTTAGTGTGCTGTCTAGAGGCGTTGTTGATGTCAAGTTCGACTGGGACCAACGACCAAGGACCAAGGACCAACGTGTAAAACATCATGAGAACAGAGAAAGTGCAACTTACATGAAAGGGAATGTTATTACTGGGGAGGGGCTGGATGAGCTTATGGAGGGGAAGGATGCTCTCATTCACCTGGTTGGTGTTATCAGGGAGAAGGGGGGCAATACCTTTGAAGCGGCCCATCACAGAGCAGTTGTGAAGGTGCTCGAAGCAGCCGGCAGGAACAATATAGACCGCGTCCTGCACATGAGCGCCCTTGGGACCAGAGCAGGGGCCGTCAGCAACTACCACAAGACGAAATGGAAGGGAGAGGAGGCCGTCAGGGCATCGGGGGTTACATGGACCATATTCAGGCCTTCAATTATCTTCGGACCCCGGGACGAGTTTGTGAACATGCTGGCGAAAGCTATGAAAAAAACGCCAGTGTTTCCTGTAATAGGCGAGGGAAGGAATCTCATGCAGCCGGTTTCGGTAAAAGATGTTGCCAGGGCCTACGGGGATGCACTGGTGGAGGAACGGGCGATTGGAAAGGTGATCGAACTGGGAGGACCGGACATTCTGACCTTCATGGATATTATCAAGATAATAGCACAAACTCTCGATATAAAAAGAAAATATGTCAATATACCTGTTTCGTTAATTCGGCCTTTCGTCAGACTGTCAGATGCCCTCAGGGTTCCCGCTCCTATCTCCACCGATCAGTTGATAATGCTCGGTGAGGATAACATCGTCATGGACACATCCGGTATGGAGCTTCTGGGATTCAGATTTATGAAGTTCGCTGATGGTATTCGTGAATACCTATAAACGAGTTCCAACTTCCAGGTTCCATGTTCCAAGGATATGGTATAGGAGAATATGTTTTAAGATGAAACATAACTTGGAACCTGGAACTTGGAACTAGATTTCTACTACCTTTCTTCCGTCTGGTAGTAACTTCTTCTCCATGGTTTCACTCATTACAAGGAAGCGGCCCCTGGCGGTGGCGATAACTTCTCCGTCAGGGTCCGTGACGACTCCTTCAGTCCTGAATTGTCTGGATGACCACTGTTTGAGCTCACCTACAGCGGTTAGCTCTACTCCAGAGATGGCGGCTTTCCTGAAGGTTACTTCAAGTGTGTGGGTAATGAAAAGGCGATCCTTCACAAAGGCAAGGCGACCGAGGGTTTCATCCAGGAAGGACATAATAATGCCGCCGTGGATAATATTTTCGTAACCGCTGTGGAGTTTGTCGGGGGTAAAAGTTCCCTTAACCTTTCCATCTTCTGTGGTAATGAACCTGGCCCTCAAACCGCATTTGTTGTCCGGACCGCAAACAAAACATCCTTCAAATGATACCTGCTGCATTTCAGCCTCCGGCTTTCTGAGTTTCCAGCTTCTAGAGAGAACAACATATAGCTGCAGAAGGTAACATATCGGTCCAGATTGAACAAACTCTTACGGGTCACTGGCTTCGAAGCTAATATTTGTGGATCATTTCAAAATCAGTTGGTGGAATTTAAGTACGATGTATCCATATGGCCGGGTTTTTGGGTGTAATCACTCGCCTTCGCAACCCCCTTTTAGCTTCGCTTCGTGATTCACCAAAACCCCGGCTTGAAATATTTTTGTTCATCACAGGTTCCGGTAAAAGCCCTGAAGCGAAGCGAGAAAGGCGTTGCGAAGCCGAAGGTGCATTTACGGAACCCATTTACTACATATTGAACACCAACTAATTGGGAGATGAACCATAATTGTCAATAAAGTTATGTAAACTGAAACGTTAAACTGTTACGATGCCAGACATAGGCTGTCACAGAATAATCTAGAAGTCATCAGTGCGCCCATTAGGGGCGCACTGATCAATGACTTGCATATTTAGTGGGATTTTGTACGGTTAGATCATGAGGCCAGGCTTTTGGGTGTGATCACTCGCCTTCGCAACCCCCTTTTAGCTTCGCTTCGTGATTCACCAAAACCCTGGCCTCATTTATTATATATTGACCACAAAGTAGATTGGAATGGACTTTTTACGACCCAATATTAATAACAAAGGAGCATTGAAGGGTATGGAGAGAAGAATAGGGATCATTGGAGGAAGTGGGCTGTATGAGATGGAGGGTCTTACAGACGTGGAATCAAAAAGGGTGGAAACACCCTTCGGAGACCCATCTGAAGAGGTTATAACCGGTACTCTTGAGGGCGTAAGGCTCGCCTTTCTGCCGCGTCACGGCAATGGCCACAGGATACTGCCGTCCCAGATCAATTACAGGGCAAACGTGTTTGCCCTCAAACTCCTGGGTGTTGATACTATAATTGGGCTTTCCGCGGTGGGGAGCATGAAAGAGGAGATCAAGCCCGGCGATCTCGTGGTACCCCATCAGTTCATTGACCAGACCAGGGGAAGAGCCTCAACTTTCTTTGGAAACGGTATAGTAGCTCACATTCCTTTTGCGGATCCCGTCTGCCTTTCCCTGGCCGATCTGCTTGCTGAATCTGTTCAGGCAGAGGGCGTAACTGTCCACCGGGGAGGAACATATATCTGCATGGAAGGTCCGCAGTTCTCTACAAGGGCTGAATCAAACCTGTATCGGTCCTGGGGCGTTGATGTTATAGGGATGACCAATCTCCCGGAGGCCAAGCTGGCCAGGGAAGCCGAGATCTGCTACTCCACCGTTGCGCTGGCGACAGATTATGACTGCTGGCATGACACTGAAGAGGATGTGTCGGTGGAGGCGATCCTCCAGATCATGCACCAGAATGTGGAAGCGGCAAGGAAAGTTATTGCCCGTACGGTTGGTCAGATAGATACAAGGGAACAGTGTACATGCCGTGAGGCCCTCAAATTCGCGATAGTTACGGCTCCTGGACAGATACCCGAAAAGATACGAGCAGATCTCGATCCAATAATAGGCAAATATTTAGGTTCATCTCCAAATTAGTTGGTAGGATTTTGGTAGATAGTAGTCATATGGCCGGGCTTTTGGGTGTAATCATGAGGCCGGGCTTTTGGGTGTAATCACTCGGCTGCGCGGGAGCACATGATACGTATCGGGGTAAGGGCGTGCCGGAGTGTCGGCGTAACGGGGTATGGGGGTAAATCCCTCTCCCTCTTGTCGAGTCGTAGCTTTAGCGAAGACTGATGA
Source organism: Pseudomonadota bacterium (assembly GCA_003229755.1). Lineage (GTDB taxonomy): Bacteria > BMS3Abin14 > BMS3Abin14 > BMS3Abin14 > BMS3Abin14 > SZUA-178. Next base: position 559 of record QIFJ01000203.1, on the reverse strand, counting down.
GGGGAGAGGTTAGGAGAGGGTGAGTAGTTGTAACCTGGATCCCAGGGTCTGGATCTTGACATCAAAGGGTGTTGCGAAGGAGATGATTCGCAAGTTCAAACAGGCCTAACGCGGAGCAAAAAGCCGCTCACGGACTTTTTGCGACCCTGACAACGAGGAGAGATCTTGCAGAGTTTTATCGATTCCTACATCGATCACCTATTGGTGGAAAAGGGCCTCTCGGATAACACCCTGGCGGCATACAGGATGGATCTCGGCTCATATATCAAGCACCTTGGCAGCAAGGGAGTAGGGGACCCTGAATCGATCAAGAGCTCTCATATCCTGGGATTCATTGCCCACTTGAGAAACAGGGATCTTTCTCCCCGTACGGTGAGGAGAATGCTGGTGGTTATCCGTGGGTTCCACCGCTATCTGCTTCTCAGCGGAGAAGTCGATACCAACACCGCGCAGAATATAGAGCCCCTGCAGGTACCTAAAACCCTCCCGGATGTAATGAACAAAAAGGAGATAGAGGCCCTCCTTGATCAACCTGATATATCTGATCCCTTTGGAGTCA
>QIFJ01000152.1 GCA_003229755.1 Pseudomonadota bacterium | reverse complement strand
ATTACCTGGTCAATCAGGCAATAGACCAGCTCCTTGAGTTGCACTCATGGCAGATCGAGCGCACCAGGGAAGGTATCAAGGCTGCTGATGACGGACGTTTCGCGAGCGACACTGAGATGAACCGCATCTTCAACAAATACGAAGATGCCTGAAAATGCGGATTAAATGGACGGAACCGGCGGCCAAAGCAATGGAAAGCATTCAGGATGATATCGCGAAAGATAATCCGATTGCGGCATTTGAGGTAGCGCAAAGGATTCGGCATGCCACACAGCAGCTTGAAGATCATCCAAAGCTGGGCAGGGCAGGGCGTGTGCGCGGTACTTATGAGCTGGTCATCCCCGATCTGCCGTACATGGTGCCGTACAGGATTAAGGGTAAAGAAATCCAGATCCTGAGCGTATATCACACGTCTCGGAAATGGCCGGGAGCTTTTGAATAAAGCAGTTTTAGAAAATCGAGGAACCGGTTAAACGGGGTGGTTGATTCGTAACGGCGTATGGGCGTTCATCCCTCCCCCTCGAGGGGGGAGGTTAGGTGGGGGTGAATACCTGTAGCTAGAAACAAGAAACTAGAAACCAGAAACTCCGGACGAAGCCCGGCAAGGTTCCACGTATAAGCCTGGCAGGGCGAAGCAATCCTGTTGATTCACCTCACACATATATGCAACCATTACTACTCTTTGTATCACAATCTCCATTGGGGGATCCGCCATGACGCATTTTAGTTCATTCTTTCGCACAGCCAGCATTTTTCTGTTACTGCTCTTATGTATTTCAGCACCGGCTGCCGCAGCAGAGGTAATGGCCGGGGGACTTACACCCGAGCAGGTCCTGTCGAGCCTGGTTAAGATCATTGTTCAGTCAAATCCGGTGGACCTGCTTTCACCGTGGCAGAACCAGGGTGTGAAGGGGTTCCAGGGCTCCGGTGTCATCATTGATGGCAACCGCATCCTGACAGCGGCCCACGTGGTCGAGGATGCTGTCTCCATTGAAGTCAAGCGGCAGGGCCAGACACGCAAGTACGAGGCAGAAGTTTCGATCATCGGCGGCGAATCTGATCTGGCCATCCTGACGGTGAGTGAGCCAAATTTCTTCAAGGGCGCGGTTCCCATACCCCTTGGGAAAACCCCGAAGATAGAAGATGCAGTCAAGGCATATGGATTTCCAGAGGGAGGTGACTCTGTTTCAGCGACCTCCGGTATAGTTTCCAGGATTGAGCTTTCCAGTTATGTACACTCCTGGAGGGAGCTCCTGATAGTCCAGATAGATGCGGCCATAAACGACGGGAACAGCGGAGGGCCGGTTGTATCAGAGGGAAAATTGGCCGGAATAGCGATGCAAACCCTTACTGAGGCCGAGAACATCGGTTATATAATCCCGGCAGCGGTCATCGATCACTTTTTGCGGGATATAAAAGACGGTAATTTCGACGGGTTCCCCAGAATGGGAGTAACGATCCAGTCTGTTGAGAACAAGGCGCAGCGCGAGAACTACGGCCTTACCGGGGAGGAAACCGGGGTCCTGGTGACATCAGTCGGCTTCGGAAGCTCCGCGTACGGCGTTCTTCAAAAGGAGGATGTCCTGCTTGAGATCGATGGCGTAATTATTGCCGAAGACAAGACGGTAAAAGTAGATGACATTGGCCGAATAGGCCTCAGTTACACGGTGCAATCCAGGCAGGTGGGAGAATCAGTGCCCCTCAAGGTTCTCAGGGACGGGAAAAGATTGACCCTTAAAGTAACGCTGAAAAACACCCCCAACCTTGTTCCCGGCAACTTCAATAATAACAACAAGACCTACTTCATTGTGGGCGGTCTGGTATTTCAGCCTGCGACCATTATGTACGGTTTCTATTCCGAGTATAACTTCGATGAGTCCGATTGGAGAACCCTGGAAATGTCCTACTATACTTACTTTCATAACCAGCGGACCAAAAAGCGGGATCAACTCATCCTGCTTTCAAAAGTCCTCCCCGCTTCCCTCAACCGCGGGTATTACAACATGAGGCCAATGATCGTAACTTCGGTTCAGGGCCAGTTTCCCAGGGATATGAAGGATCTGGTGAGGATAATCGAAAAATCCAGGGAACCGCATCTGAAAATAATCATGGAGACCGGGGAGATTATCATCATAGACCTTGAAAGGGCGCGGAAGGAGCAGAAGAAGATCCTGAAATTGCACAACGTGCCGGCTGACAGGTCAGAGGATCTGATGTGATTCAGGAGCTTTTCAATTAAGCGCTGCTGCCCGGTTAATATCCCCTGATACTCCACTGAGGACTCGTTGGACCTGCCCCAGGCTCCGGCGTAGTAGCTTTTTCCCCACCGAATGACCACGGGGGTGCTGGCGTCGCCTGTGTGTCCTTCCACGTATCCGTCACCGCCGCCCCATTCGCCGTTCTTGTAGTAGTGGCTCGCGATGCTGGTGTATGTCCCGTCGTTTTTCAGGTAAAGGGTGGCGAATCCGGTGCCGTTGGAGGCCAGTCCCAGAGCGCCGTGATCGGGCATCGTAGCCTGGGCGCTCCAGGAAGCCCCATTGAAAGTGCTTGCGTAAGTATTGCTGTACCGCTTCCACAGGACGAGATACTCACTGCCGCCCCATGCGATGTTTGGTTCGATATTATTGGAACTGGAGCTGCTGATCTGTGTGTTTGATGACCAGGTTGTACCGTTGTAAGTAGCCGTGGAAATTCCACGGTATTCCCGTGTTATGGCATATCCCGTGCCATCCGTTGCGATGCCGTAGGATTTATTTGTGTAGGAATAGTAATCAGACACAGCACCGAAGGATTTTTCAGCATCCCAGATGGTCCCGTCAAAGACCCTGCCCCGTATTATATCGTTTGAAAATCCCGGATCGATATAGGCGATAAAATACCCTGTCCCGTTGGAGACGATCTGCGGTTTCTGCCCTCCGCCTGTGCTCACCTTGAACGGGGATGTCCACGTTGATCCGTTATCCGCGCTCGTGCTCAGGTATACATCGCTCCCTCCCCACACGACCAGGTATTCGACTCCCTTCGTTGTGATCCTGGGGTTTTCTATAAAACCACTAGAGCTTAATACAGTAACCGCAGAGCTCCAGATTCCAGTTGAAATGTTGTAGCGGCGGGACTTGATACCCTTGTCGGCCGGATCGGTGTTTTCCCACACGACAACAAAATTGTTCACACCGTTTGTGGACACATCGGGCGTCTGACCCTGCGCCGCCACCTGGAATGGCGTGGACCACACGCTGCCGGCACGGTAGCTGGCGTAGATACCCCTGTACTCGCCGCTGTACTGCTCCCACACGGCCATTAATATTCCTCCACTCGTGGAAACTATCCTCGGGTTCGTGGCATTTCCCGGGTACGAACCGGTTATTATATTCTGGACGGTCTGCCATCCTGCCCGGTAGTGCCGGACATTTATCGTATCAGACTGGGACCATGCCGCCACATAGCGATTAGTCGTTGCGGGAATGGTAGCCGGTACCAGGACCGGATCCCTGGCCGGATCGGCGCTTGAATCAAGCGCTACAGGTGAGGACCATGCGGCTCCCCCGAACATGGAAGAGTAAGGCCCGGAACCATCTGCTTTCCCCCAGGCAATATTGTAAGAAGGAGGACCGGAGACGAGGGAAACATCCTGTATCGTGCCTGTTGTATCCAGTGTGGTGGACCCGATCCAGGACGAACCGTTGTATACGTTGACGACCAGATCACCGGAGGTTTTGTTGCCCCTCAGGAACGCCGCGGCATATCCTGTTCCGTTGGAGACAAGGCCAAGCGGTATCATTAGGGAACCGGTAGCGATGGAATATAACGTATCCCATTGGCTCGTGTAGTTTCGGGAATAAAGGATGGTAGCAGTGGTGCCTGTATAGCGGAAGAGTGTAGAGTAGCCGGAGCCGTTGGATGTGATCAGGGGATCGGTGGACGCTATGGCATTACCCGGGAGAATCTGGGTTGAGGCAGACCAGGCGCCCCCCGAGTAAACGGCTGCGTGTGTTTGATATTCGGCAAACCCCCCCCACCAGCCCGAGTAATAACTCCACACAGCGGCGAAGCCGGAGCCGTTAGAAGTGAGTTGAAGCTTTGTTACGTAGTTGCCACTTACTGGAGTGAAGATCCGGGTTGGTGTGGGCCACGATGAACCACTGTAAACGGTAGCGTATACATATTTGCCGCTGTAGTAGGCTGCGCTATAAGTGGTGCCGTTGGTTGCCAACTGAAGACCGGAAAGGCTGACCGAAGAAAGCTGTGTCACTGTCCAGCTTGTTCCCGAGTAAATAGCGCTCCACGTCGGTGTCAGGTTGGATTCATTCCAGACCACCGCGTATCCAGACCCGTTGCTGGCGAGTTTCGGAAAATTGGTGTACTCGTTTTTGAGTGTTGTGACAGACCAGCCTGAGCCAGGCACATATACCGCGGCAAGCAATTCTTTATAGGGTGAGGTGGAATACATTGCAGACCAGACCACAAGATAACCCGTTCCGTTAGTCTCAACATGCACCCTCGATGAACTGCCCGTGGGGGAAGATGTAAGGATGCTTTCTGTCGACCATGTCTGCGTCGATTCAGTATATAGCGAGTAAAGAACCCTGTATCCGTTATAGTTCCCCCCGGAATCGGAGACCCAGACGGCAATGCCGTCCCCGTTGCCTTTGAATACAAGCGCGGGCTCCTTCATATCGCTGGGTGTGTAGCCGCTGACCTTAACGGCTTGCTCAGCCGTATCAAAACCCCACTGGTACTGTGCAGTAAGAGGGACCCCCTGGGAGTCTGTAACTCCTGTAGAGAGGGAGACCATGTAGAAGTTCAGGTAATTCAGGGGACTGCCTGGATTAAACGTGGCTGTGAGGGTGGGGTCGTCGTAAGTGACCGTTCCCTTTACCCCAGAGACTGTAAAAGTGGAATTATTAATTGATCCGGGCGCCATTGACTCTGAAAACACCGCCTTTATCCCCGTGTTCACACTCGTCAACGACTGGTTGTTTATTGGGTTCGTGGAACTCACGACGGGGGGAATGGTGTCTACCTCCGTTCTGAACTTTCATACGTAGGCCGACGCAATGGCGTTGCCGTAAAGGTCCTGGGCCCCGGTAGTTATAGTTGCCTTCAGCATGGTGTTGTAGGGCATGAGCCCCGAGGGCGTGAACGTTGCCTTGTTGGAGGGCGCATCGTAGGAGACAGAGCCGGCAATACCGCTGACGGTAAAGGTGGTCGTATTGATGGTGGAAGCCGTCATGTCCTCGCTGAAGACCGCTGTTATCGTCGCGCCCCTGGCGACTCCGGCAGCTCCACTGATCGGGTTTACCAAGGTGACCGTGGGCGGGGTTACATCTACCTCGGATGTGAAGGTCCACTGGTAGGTCGAGGCCAGGGGATTGCCGGCTGTGTCTGTGACTGCTGTTGAAAGGGCGGCAGTGTAGGCCTGGCCATACAGGAGTTGGCTCGATGGAGTGAATGTGGCTGTATAAGTTGAGTTGTTATAGCTGACAGTGCCCGTCAGGCCGCTGACTGTAAAGGTTGAGTTAGTGATAGTACTGCCAGCCAGGGACTCGTTGAAGGTGGCCGTAATGGACGTGATGTTGGTGGATATTCCCGTAGCTCCGTTGGCGGGATTTACCGAGGACACGATAGGAGCGTAGGTGTCAGGTTCGGATCTGAAGGACCAGGAGTAGCCTCCGGAAAGGGTGTTGCCCGCGCTGTCAGCCACGTCAGCGGTAATTGTCACAGTGTAGGTGGTGGCCCACGACATGGAGCTTGAAGGGGTCAGAGTTGCAATGTGGGTGGTTGGGTTATAGGACACCGCTCCAAAAGCTCCACCGCTCATGTAGTAATTGGTTGTATTGATCGTTGACGAATCCATCGCCTCAGAGAAGATGAGAACTATTTCCTGGTTGATATCCACATATTTGGCATCTGCAACCGGGATGGTGTACAGAATGTCGGGAGGCGTTGTGTCTGCAGGAGTAGAGCTTCCGCCCCCTCCTCCTCCGCCACAGCCCGTGAAAACGAGAGCAGTAACAAAAACAGCTGAAAGTATACCGGCCAAACGCTTCATGGAAACCTCCGCAAGTGTAAAGTATTTGATTTTCTAAAACGTGGATTCGAACCGAAGGAGCACATACCAGAAGCTGTCTTTCGGACGATCCAGGTTCTCCCCCTGAATCGGCAACAAGTCTAGCTTAGGGATGTGTTTGCTGTCAAGGAAAGGTGATTGGCAGAGTTGTCAGATAACAGGTGGTAGTGCGTATTAATATGCGTATCGAAGTATCGGGGTATGGGCGTAAATCCCTCCCCCTCTTGGCGCGACGAAGTTTTACTCGAAGGCGGCCGAGGGGGGAGGTCAGGTGGGGGTGAGTACCTGTAGCTAGAAACTCGAAACTAGAAACTCCGGGTGAAGCCCGGCCAGACTCCACGCCTGAGCGTGGCAGCACTCACTGCGCAGGATGCGCAGTGAAGGCACAACCTTTGCACATCATTAGTGTTAACTGAACAACTCCAAAAAACAGCAGCACTATAATCAATATCGCAATATTGCTATTGACACCATATAGCAATAATGCGATATACGCAGTATGGTTTGGAGCTCATCTTGCCTGAAACAGGAGTCATATTATTCGCTGACAAAGATGGCAGTTCACCACCGGATCCTGTACTTTTTCCACGATCAACGGGCAGTGATATCTCATGGTTTGACAAAAAAAGGCGCGGTCCCGACAAAGGAGATCGACCTTGCCATCCATCGGAAAGATCTGTTCAATGAGGAGCCGTCACAATATATTTAAGAGGAATAAAGTTTATGGGAAAAGACAAAAAGAAAACCGACGCAGTCAAAATTCTTCATGATCGATATATTGGAGATGACACCAAACGGCAGGCATCGTTAAAGGAAGAACGTGTCAATGCCGAAGTGGCGGCAGCTATTTATGAGATGAGAAATAAATCCGGATTGACACAAAAACAACTCGCCGAAATAATCGGCACAACCCAGTCAGTCATCAGCAGGCTGGAAGATGCTGATTATGAAGGCCATTCCCTTTCCATGCTGAGTCGAATCGCAAATGCTCTCAATAAACGACTTTCCGTCAAGTTTCTTTCTGCCAGCAAATAACTGCGCCATAGACAATGGATTCCGGCCGAAGGCCGGCCAGCCGGTTCGAGCCCACATCACTATATAATTGTGAGGACCATTGCGTTTGAATGGCGTTTGAGAGTTGCTTGATTAATTATTGACTCAACTTGTCTATTATCTGTAAAACACACTTAGCGAACGGTTCAAAGTAAGCTTGCCCATGCAGCGATTTTTCATGTGGCAGATCAACTTGGGTGACACTTGCTGCATATCGAATGTCTTGAGCTAGATCCCTGAAAAATGAGGAGGCAAGATAGTTGTCATTCTGCAATTGAAGGTTCTCGAGTCCTAAGACCAACCTATCCAGGAAAAGAAAAATACGGGACCAATTGACATATATAGAAGGATTGTCGATTCCCAGTGCCTGAATCCACGAGAGATGATTTTTTAGGCCATAATCTGGACTACTGACTTCAAGGTTCTCCTCAATAATTCCAGCATCGGCCCAATTGTTCAAAATCTTTAAAAGGTTCCTTTGGGCGAAATGGATCTCGCTCGAGATGTAATTTGAGTTGCCCCTTCTCCCACAAATAAAATACAAAAACATTTCCGCGCGTGCGTCAATACCGAAAATGCTTCTTAGAAATAGCTGAAGCAGACAATTAGAGTTAATGTCCGGATCAACAACAGTTCCCCTGGCCTTAAAGTTGCTAACTAAGTTTATGTGTTCATTGACACTGTCGCTAGGATAGTTCTCGTAATCTTTATTGAGCGCTGATAATGAACTCGATGGTTTCAGAAAATTCTGATAGACATCCATTACATCACTATCCAGCAATGACATCTGTTTGTAGGTTTCATATTTGGTGAAGAGTTTGCCAATTCTTTTCATCCGATGCAGATTCAGCCATTGTCGGTTCACCTGTAACCATTCCAAGGTAATATGAGCTAGCCTTTTATCCCTCAACCCCAGGGCTATTGTAGAAACTGTAAGGGCCTCGAGATCCAGGATGTAATTACTGTTGCGGGTCAAGTGGGAGGACACACCAAATGCCGACCACTGTTTCCAATGTAGATTCAATAAGTGATCTAAAAGTTCGTTCCTAAATTTTATCGGCGACATCTTCATAACCTTGCTCCATCAGCAATCTCTGTAAGGTTTTACGAAATCCTTCAGAGGAATCCCTTTCCTTAACCCACAGGGATGCAGTTAACATTTCATCATCCGTCGATTTCAAAGCTATCAGGTCCTGTAGGTGCCTGGGATCGTATTGGCCCACATCAACAGCCGCATACAATTTGAAATGAATTTGGTCCACGCGGTCGATGAAAAATATCGTTAAATGATGACCATATTCTTTCTCAACCAAGCGATCTTGAAATCCCTTTGGCAGGCCGCCCTTGAAATATGATGATGGTTTATAGTTTAGCCAATTTTCCGGCAAATCAAAATCACGTTTAACTTTTTCTGCCGCTTCAATGAGCCAATCCGGGAACCTTAAGATCTCTTTTATATGAGGTTTTTGATCAGACAGAACAATTTCACCGAGGACATCCACATCTTCTGTCGTTCGGAGAACAAGGCCCATCGCAGCTAACGCCGCTCCACCGATAACAATGAGCGAAACTGATTCACCACCGGCAACAGCGATTTGGCTATTCAATGCATGGAGAATCTCGTCGATTTGTGAAGGTGCAATTAGTTTCATGTTCAGAACTATAAACTCTAATTGCTAGAGTTTCAAGTGCTAATATTTAGTGCTTATAGCGCTAGTGTGATAGTTGCGCTCTACGGCCCAAATCATCAAAAGCCCTTTTTATATTATATGAGTAATAGTCCACCGATCTTGTGAATTATAGCCTATTCTTTATACTTAGTCCGTTTGCTGAAGAGTTGAAGGTAGGTGTCTTCACTGAAAGAGTGTTTATCCCTCTCCCCTCCCTCTTGTCAGGTCGGCTTGTCACGTCGAAGCTGAATAAGCGAAGACGGAAGCTTTAGCGAAGACTGATGATGGGAGAGGTTAGGAGAGGGTGAGTTCCCTGTCATTGCGAGGAGCGTCGCAAAAGGCGGAGCGACGCGGCAATCTTCTCCTCTAAATCCCTCTCCCTCGAGGGGAGAGGTTAGGAGAGGGTGAATCACGATAACGTTGGACCTTGGACCTTGGACATTGGACGTTGGGCCTTGGACCAATACACTTGGGTCCTGGGACTCGAGCCGAAGGCTGGCTATTCCTCACATTTAACGCCTTCCACCTCAGCATGGGGTGAGAGGATATCCTGGTTATTAATTCAGCGTCATCGGTCAACAGCTCCGGTTTGATTACCCCATGATTATTGAGAGAGTCAAGAAATTCCATCTCGTCATCACATCACTGAATGGAAGCACCAGGGTTAATCTCTCACGGCAGGTGGAGCACAACTCTTCGGCCCAGGCATCAAGGTCATCTATCCTGTCCACATTCTCAATGTAGTTGAGGTCGATATCGACTGAGAGCCTTGGTATGTCGAAAATGAAAAGATTCAGTGCAGTACCACCCTTGAGTGCAAATCTTCCTGTTAGATGCGGATGCTCTTGAAAAC
>QIFJ01000159.1 GCA_003229755.1 Pseudomonadota bacterium | reverse complement strand
AGGTCACCGGCAGCCCGCTCTCCAGGGAGATCTGGGCGATCCCTTTGGTAACCTCGGAAGCAATGTAGTCGAAATGAGGAGTCTGCCCCCTGATCAGGGCTCCAAGACAGACTATGGCGTCAACTTCTCCAGATCTCGCTATTTTCTGGGCTGCCAGAGGAAGCTCGAAGGATCCGGGAACACGATAGACCGAGATACCTGTCTCCTCGGCACCATGCCTCACCAGGCAGTCAAGAGCGCCCTCAATGAGCTTTCCCGTAATAAAATCGTTGAACCGGGAAGCGACAACAGCAACCTTCAGACCGGTCGCGTCCAGTTTGCCATCTACTGTTTTGTATCCCGTCATTTTCTCTCCTTTGTCATGACAGTTCCAAGCTCCATGTTCCAAGTTCCAAGCCGTTATCGAAATTATAATCTACTTGGAACCTGGAACCTGGAACGTTGAACATTGTCTTATATTTTCCCCAACAGGTGTCCCAGCTTGTCCCGTTTGGTCTTCAGGTATCTGATATTTTCCTCCCTGGCCTTGATCTCTATGGGAATCCTTTCCTGAACCGACAGGCCGTAACCTTCAAGACCGACAATTTTCTTTGGATTATTCGTCAGCAGGCGGATCTTTCCTACGCCCAGGTTCACCAGAATCTGAGCGCCTATCCCGTAATCCCGCAAGTCGGGGGCAAAACCCAGCTCCAGATTGGCTTCAACGGTATCCTTTCCTTCATCCTGGATCTGATAGGCCTTCAGCTTGTTCGCCAGACCAATACCTCTGCCCTCCTGGCTCATATAGAGGAACACGCCCTTCCCTTCGGCCTGGATCATTTTGAGGGAATTTTCCATCTGTTCTCCGCAGTCACAGCGATGGGAGTGAAATACATCGCCGGTCAGGCACTCGGAATGCACTCTGACCATTGTGGGGGTTTCCCTGTCTATGTCCCCAACCACCAGCGCGACGTGCTCCTGTCCATCTATCTCGTTTTTGAAAGCGATCGCCGTGAACTCGCCGAAGCGTGTAGGAAGCTCCGTAGTTGCCGCCCTGACCACAAGACACTCGTTTTTCATCCTGTACTTGACGACATCGGCTATCGTAACGATCTTCAGCCCGAACCGGTCCGCCACCTCTATCAGTTGAGGCAGGCGAGCCATCGTTCCATCTTCATTCATTATCTCGCATATAACACCGAAGGGCTTCAGGCCGGCTGCTCTGGCGAGATCAACTGATCCTTCCGTCTGTCCTGCCCGCACAAGCACCCCGCCCTTCCGCGCCCTGATCGGAAAAAGATGTCCGGGCCGGACAAGATCCTCCGGCCTGCATTCATCATCGATGGCAGTCAGGATCGTTTTCGCTCTGTCGGCCACGGAAATCCCGGTCGTGACGCCTTTCCTCGCCTCGATAGAGACTGTAAAGGCGGTTCCGTATTTAGCGGTGTTGTCGTTGACCATCTGATGCAGCTGGAGTGAATCGCACTTGTCCTCCGTGAGAGACAGACAGATAAGGCCCCTTCCGTGAAGGGCCATAAAATTCACTATTTCGGGAGTCACCTTCTGGGCAGCGACCATAAAGTCACCTTCGTTCTCCCGGTCTTCGTCATCCACCAGGATGATGATCTTGCCCTCCCGCAGATCCTCAAGTACGTTTTCCACGGATGAAACCGGCATATTATCCTCCCTGACTCGGGATGAAACCCGAATTTATGAGCTTTTCCATTGTGATCCCCTCCTCGCCTTTCTGTGCGAGAAGGTCCTCTAGCGACATCCTTACGTACTTCAGGATGAGGTCGGGTTCCAAGTTAACAGAGTCCCCAACCCTTTTCAATCTCAAGGTCGTATTTTCATAAGTCTCCGGTATTATCGACACACCGAAACTATCGCCATGGAGATCGGCTATCGTCAAACTAACACCGTCAACAGCCACCGATCCTTTCGAAGGAGCGTATTTTGCAAAATTCTCGGGAAAAGAAAACCTGAAGATATATCCCGCACCCGTTCGCTGTACAGAGCAAACCGAACCCACTGCCTCGACGTGCCCCGGCATGAAGTGTCCGCCGATCCTGCCGCCGACAGCGAGAGCCCTTTCCAGGTTGACCTCACTTCCGCTGCGGATCTCCGTCAATGTCGAAACCTCCAGGGTCTCAGTGGATACAAAACAATCGAAGTATCCACTTGCAAGCTCCTCCACGGTCAAGCATACACCGTCAACGGCGATACTGTCCCCCTGTTTTGTGCCGCCGAGAACAACTTCCGCCGCGACTCTCAACCTCAAGCCGCCACCGGTTGACACCGCGGATTCTATTTCCCCGATCTCTTCGACAATACCCGTGAACATTTTTGTCCGATCCCCTCTTACACTAATATAAACACTTATCTTCGCACTACACTCTTATTGCTTCCGACGACTGTGTCACAGGTCCCATGACCCATGTCCCATGTAGATATTGATTTCAAACCTGGGTCCTGGGTCCTGGGTCGTGGGACTCATACCGGCCTATGCCGCTCAGACCTTATCCGCCACCAGCCTCAGGTCCCCTCCCGATCTCCTCCAGCGTACAGGGCGGAAGCCAGGTGCATTCTTGAGGTTGTTCAGCATCAGGTCGCCGATGGATGGTACAGCATCACCACCGAGAAGACTCGGGGCAAAGAAGATCTCCAGCCTTCTCACCGCGCCCTCACCCACAAACCAGGCGGCAGTTCGGGATCCTCCCTCGACCAGAAGGTGGATAACACCGTTTTTCAGAAGGGCCCCGTAAACATCCTGCCATGAGAAGAGACCATCCCGCAGAGGCAGTTCGATGAACCTGACGCCGTGCTCCCGGAAAGGCTCTGTTACGCTATCTGCGACCGACTTGTCCACGATGAGCAGGGTTTTCCTGTCTTCGGCTGCTCTTACCAGTTTGGCCTCCAGGGGAGTTTTGAGTGCCGGGTCAAGAACTATCCTTACGGGCTGAACCTTTGCTCCGACATCCCGTGCGGTCAGGTGGGGATCATCGGCAAGTACAGTACCCGCGCCCACCAGGACCCCGTCAACCTGCGCTCGCAAGTGGTGAACGGCCCTCCGGGACACCTCACCTGTGATCCACCTGGAGTGGCCCGAAGAGGTGGCGATCCTGCCATCAAGACTCGATGCCAGTTTCAGGGTTACATAGGGCCTGCCGGCAGCGGCAAAGTAAAAATATGCCCTGTTCAGCTCCAGCGCTCTGGACTCGCCCACCCCCGTTACCACCTCAACTCCCTTGCTGCGGAGCGCTTCGATCCCCTTCCCTGAAACCTTCGGGTTCGTATCAAGGCACGCTACAACCACTCGCTTCACACCAGCACCGGTGATCGCATCGGTGCAGGGCGGGGTTCTGCCAAAGTGGCAGCACGGCTCCAGGTTAACGTACATAGTAGAGCCGGCAGCCTCATATCCCGCATTCTCGATTGCCAGGATCTCGGCATGGAGCTTACCCGGTGAGGAGTGCCATCCCTCGCCAATTATCCTGCCTTCCTTGACAAGCACCGCTCCAACCATGGGGTTGGGGTGGGTTGATCCACGCCCTTTCCCAGCCAGATGGACAGCCCTCGTCATGGCTTTCCCATCGTCAATTCCCACTCACCTTGCCCTCGAAATATAGAAAAGCCTGAATAAATCCATCAATATCTCCGTCCAGAACCGCGTCCACATTACCCGACTCGAAACCTGTCCTGTGGTCCTTTACCATCCTGTACGGCTGCATCACGTAGCTGCGGATCTGGCTGCCCCAGGCGATCTCTTTTTTTTCAGGCTGGGTCTTCGCTATTTCCTCCATCTTCTCTCTTTTTCTAAGCTCATACAGCCTTGCCCGAAGAATACGCATAGCGGTTGCCCTGTTCTTGTGCTGGGATCTCTCGTTCTGGCAGGTCACGACAATACTTGTAGGGATGTGGGTGATCCGAACAGCTGAGTCCGTTACGTTCACATGCTGGCCACCAGCGCCACTGGACCGGAAGGTGTCTATCCTGAGATCCTTTTCTTCTATCTCGACTTCAACGTCTTTTTTTACTTCTGGATACGCGAACAGGGAGGCGAAGGATGTATGTCTTCTGCTGCTCGCATCGTAAGGCGAGATGCGTACAAGCCGGTGAACGCCACTTTCCGCCTTCAGGTATCCATAGGCATATTCACCTTCGACCGCAAAGGTAGCGCTTTTAATTCCGGCTTCCTCAGCAGGCTGAAAATCCAGCATCTCGGTCACAAAACCCCTGCGTTCCGCCCAACGAAGATACATCCTGAGGAGGATCTGGGCCCAGTCCTGAGATTCAACACCGCCCGCGCCGGGATTGATCGAGACCAGGGCGTTCCTTGAATCAGCTTCATCACCCAGAAGGGATTGGATCTCCAGTTCTGAAAGAACTTTTTCCATCTCTTCCAGCTGGGAGATGGATTCATCCAGCAGATCAGAGCCTTCCTTTTCATCAGCTTCACCGATAAGTTCGGCAGCTGCGTTCAGATCGGATATCATCTCCTGTATCCGGCTGAATGCACGGACCTCGTTCTTTAAGCGTGCAAGCTCCCTGGCCTTGGCCTGTGCCTTTTCCTGGTCGACCCAGAAATCAGGTGCTAAAGTTGCTTGTTCCAGCTTCTTTATCCGCTCCGTTTTTCCGTCGAGGTCAAAGATGCCTCCCTAGCGTGACGAGTTTTTCCTCAGCTACCAATACAGCTTGCTTGATCTGTTCCAGGTTGTCCATCAGCACATCCTCCGGGGCATCATCAGTATTTGGTTTGAAATCTTTTTGCCAGTTTCCAAAAAACAGTAAATAGTATCACAATTACAGATAGATAGACAATCAGGTTACCCCATCTGGTATAGAAAGTCGGTTCCGTGCGGGTCTGAACTTCGGCAACTATATACCCCTTCTCAAAGAGCTCTATCCTCTTTATCTGCTTTCCCTTCCTGTCTACTATCGCTGATATTCCGGTATTGGCCGCTCTGACCACCGGAACTCCGTTCTCGGCGGCACGAAGCGAGGCCATTGCCAGGTGCTGGTAAGGACCCCATGATCTACCGAACCATGCGTCATTAGTAATATTCAGAATGATGTCCGCGCCGTCGGCCACCTCTCTTCTGGAAAGGCTGGGAATGGATACTTCGTAGCAGATAAGCACCCCGGATCTCACCGGCGTTTCGAAAGGCACAGTCCACCGTCCCGCGGTAAATTCACCCGCTCCCGGCACGATCTTGTTCACGAAGGGCAGGAGTCTCTTGAACGGCACGTACTCGCCGAAGGGAACCAGCCTTACTTTATCGTAGCGCTCTTCCCGCCCTGTTGGGGATAAATAGTACGCCCTGTTGTAAAGGACAAGCTCCTGTCCAATAATATCAAAGGCGGGGCTTCCGAACACCAGGTGTACCCCTTCATCCCTGGCAAGGTCCCGAAGCCGGTCAGCAAGCTCAGGCTCAACCTGGAAGTAAAAAGGCATGGCCGTTTCCGGCCATACGACAAGCTCGGCGCCTTCCGAAACAGCTTGCCGTGTGAGGTCGATATAAGTGGATATCACCTCATCGCGGTAAGATTCTTCCCACTTCACCTCCTGCACGTAGTTTCCCTGCACTACTCCAACTGTTATCTGTCCGCCGACATTTTCCCCCCCTGGGAACAGTGACACCAGAACCAATCCTCCGGTCAGGACGGCAGTAAAACCTCCCCACCCGACCGCAGCGCGCAAATTTCTTTTCACCAGGAAAAAAACAGTTCTGTAAATGGATGTATTTATCGCAACCACAACAAAGGAGACTCCATATACGCCGCCTAAAGCAAACAGGGAAGCCACTAACGGGTACTTCCAGAACGCCGAACCGAGAAGGAGCCAGGGGAAGGGAACCGGAACCCACGAACGAGCAAACTCCAGTGCGACCCAGGTAGACGGATACAAAAGAACACTCCACCTGTTAACGGGACCGGCAGCAGAAACAATCAATGCGAACAGGGCTGGATGTAGCGCGAGGATCAGGCTCATAAGGCCGATCACCAGCTGATTCAGCGGAAATGGAACGCCACCGAATTCGGCCAGTGTCTCTGCAAGCCAGTTGAGGGAAATGAAGAACCAGAAGAAACCGCTTACCCAGCCGGTTAAGAAAGCCCGGACCTTCGGCTCACCCTCGATCCCGGCGAGCAGAGGCACCAGGGCAATGAGGGAAAGCATTCCAAGATCCGGTCTGGGGAATGCGAGGACGAGCAAAAAAGAGCTCACCAGGGCCCGGATAATTGAACCAGGCACCATGGCTTTACGGTGCCCCGTTCTCTAACTTCCTGACACGGATCTTCGAAACACGCCTGGCATCTGCATCCTCGACGACGAATTCTAAGACACTAAAGGTGAACTGCTCTCCTGTTACCGGCACATGTCCCAGGTGCCGGATCACGAAGCCCCCCAGCGTATCGTAATCCCCTTTCTCCAGAACCACGCCCGTTTCCTCCTCGAAATCATCAATGGGATATCGGGCATCGAACATTACGCTCCCGTCATCAAGCTTACGGCAGGAGATCACATCTCCCAGGTCATACTCATCCTGTATCTCGCCAACTATCTCCTCTAAAATATCCTCGATAGTGATCAGTCCTGATGTCCCGCCATATTCATCCACGACAATAGCCATGTGGACTCGCTTCGTCTTGAATTCTTTCAATAATTCATTAACAGCCTTACTCTCCGGAATAAAAAACGCCTTTCTCAGCATGGGACGGAGGTCGATCTCCTCTGAAGTACAGCCCCAGGATTTAAGCAGGTCCTTGGCATAGAGAATCCCGACAATATTATCGATATCGCCATCGTATACAGGTATTCTGCTATGTCCCGCCCCAATTATGGTTTCAAGGGCACTTTCCAGGGATGAATCCTTTTCAAGGGCGATCATCTCGGTCCGGGGCACCAGCACCTCCCTGACCTTTGTATCACCCAGATCGAGAACGGCATCGATCA
>QIFJ01000073.1 GCA_003229755.1 Pseudomonadota bacterium | reverse complement strand
CGGCGTCGCTGCGTCAGGGTTTCCCCCATTGCGCAATATTCCCCACTGCTGCCTCCCGTAGGAGTCTGGACCGTGTCTCAGTTCCAGTGTGACTGGCCGTCCTCTCAGACCAGCTAACCATCGCAGCCTTGGTAGGCCGTTACCCTACCAACTAGCTAATGGTGCGCGGACTCATCCTCAGGTGGTAGCAGGGCCACCTTTGTTCGGACCACTTGTGTGGAACGACTTTATTCGGTATTAGCCAACCTTTCGGTTGGTTATCCCGATCCCGAGGGTAGATTACCCACGTGTTACTCACCCGTGCGCCACTTTACTCGCCACCCGAAGGTGGCTTTCACGTTCGACTTGCATGTGTTAGGCACGCCGCCAGCGTTCGTTCTGAGCCAGGATCAAACTCTCCAATTTAATTTATATGGTGAAAACCCGAAGGTTTCCCTTACTGTATTGACAAGAGTAAGCATTTCTACGCTGTCGCTATTTAGTTTTCAAAGAACGAAGCAGAACTTTCCTAACATACAGATAACCAGAATTATCTGTCTGTGTCAAGATTCCTTTTGGTTCTGACTATGGACTTTTTCGACCCTGATGTAATATCAGAACCAGCGGCGAATATTATCTATATCGTTCAGCTCTGTCAACAGTTTTTTTGCCTGTCGGTAAAAATGTTGAAAGTTGAAAGTTGAAAGTTGTTAGTCAAATATGAAGATTTGAGTGTTGAACTATCAACAATCAATCAACAACTAGCCCCTATTTAGATGGACCCCGCCTTGGGTAACAGCGGGATCATAAGCAGCTCTCCCGGGAAGATCGTCGAGGGGCTGACGCCGCTTTTTACCCTGTCGATACTCCCCGCCCTGACACCGAACTTCCTGGATATCTCCCAGAGGGTGTCACCTTTCTTGACGGTGTATTTTACCCACCTGACTTCATTCAAGCCTGCGATAGCCCGGTTGACCTTTTCCGGCTCAAGAATACAGGGTACACGGATCGGGTATCCGTCTCGGGCAGGAGGCACGCGCTTACGCAGAATGGACGGATTCAGTGCGTAAATACTTTCCTGGGACCCCCCTATCTCCCGGGCAAGAGATAGGATACTCACCCCTCCGGGAGCGGTGATCCTGAAAAAATCCTCCTGGGGCTTGTAATCCGGGAAAATGCCGTACCTCTCCGGCTCCATGGCTATAAGGAGGCCGGCGTAGAATGCGGGAACGTATATCCTGGTCTGACGGGGCAGTCTCAGGTTTTCAAAACGCGGTTCTAACCCGCGCTTTTTTGCCCGCTCCATTGCCTTTTTGACACGCCCTTCCCCCGCATTGTAGGCGGCAAGAACCAGCTCCCAGTCGCCGAAACGTTCGTACAGGTATTTCAGAAAACGGGCGGCCCCTTCCGTACTTTTCTCGAAATCCAGTCTTTCATCCACCCAGGAGTCAGTGCGTATGCCGAACCGGCTGGATGTCGCCCTTATGATCTGCCACATTCCTACCGCACCCGCATAACTTCTCGCTGTATTGTTATATCCGCTCTCGATAATGCACAGATAGGCCAATTCAGCTGGAAGTCCGTAGCGCTCCAGGATCGGGATCATGTAATCGATGTAACGTGTAGATTCGGACAGGGCCAGCTTGATAGCCCCCCTTTTAATTGTGAGAAAGTGCTGGAGCTGTACCTTGACGTTCCTCGTATAAGCTTTTTTAAGGGCCGCGCTAACCAGGGGACCGTCTTTGATATAAGTGGGCGTTGGCTGAGCTATCAAGGCGGGATCAACGGTCAGGTTCTTGGTCTCGCCTGCAACCAGCTTCGCCTGGGCAGCCGCTGGCATCTGCTGGAAAACCACCAAAAAAATCACTGTTGCAGCAGCCAGCAATGTCACCCAGACCGCGGTTACTGTTTTTTCCTGTCTTGACATGCCGTTGTCAATACCCCTTTAATTCGGTGTCAGGTTCCAAGTTCCAGGTTCCAAGGTCAAAAGCCAAAATCCAAGATCAAAATCTTAAGATCATTTCACAAGTTGTTACTCTTTAGATTCCAAAATACGGAAAAATTTCTTACCGACTTTGATAACTTTATCTTTCCCCGGGGTGACCAGATAATTTGTATCCGTCACCTTCCCTTCCATAACTCTAACGGCACCACCCTTAATCAAACGAATCGCCTCTGATGTACTTGTATTTCTGAGAGAACTTACTACTTTAAACAGAGGCATAGCCTCGCTGATCTCCCAGAAGTCAATCATTTCATCATTTGCGAGTTCTTCAAGGGATTTTCGTTCGGAGAATAGTTTGTTGAAGTGCTCTTCTGCGCCTTTGGCGGCTTTCCTGTCATAGTAACGTTCAACTATCTCTCTGGCTAAAGAGCGCTTCGCGTCCATAGGGTGAACGGCACCTGATACCATATCCCCTTTTAGTTTTTCCAGTTCATCTATGGTGATGGAACTCAGAAGTTCATAATACCTGAGCATCAATTCATCTGAGATAGACATCATTTTGCCGTAGATCTCCCCCGGTGGATCTGTAACACCGATGTAATTATCGAATGTCTTACTCATCTTCTGGATGCCGTCAGTACCCTCCAGCAAGGGCATCGTGATCACCACCTGAGGTTCCTGGCCAGAGCTTCTCATGAGATCTCTTCCCACCAGGAGGTTGAACATCTGGTCTGTGCCGCCCAACTCCACGTCTGCCTCAAGCACGACGGAATCATATCCCTGGATTAACGGATACAGGAATTCATGTATGCTTATGTGCCTATGTTCCGTGTAACGCCTTCTGAAATCGTCCCGCTCAAGCATCCTTGCGACGCTGTATTTGGCCGCCAGTTCGATCAGATCATGGGCACTGAGTTTCTTCATCCATGAGCTGTTGAAAACCACTTCGGTCCTGTCGACGTCCAGTATTTTGAAGGTCTGTTCCTGATATGTCTTTGCGTTTTCGAGGACTTCCTCTTCAGTGAGCGCTATTCTTGTTTCAGAGCGGCCCGTTGGGTCTCCGATCATCCCTGTATAGTCCCCGATGAGGAATATCACATGGTGACCCAGGTCCTGGAAGTGTCTCATTTTCTGAAGAAGGACCGTGTGCCCCAGGTGAAGATCGGGGGCGGTCGGGTCAAAACCAGCCTTTATCCGCAGCGGCTTTCCGTCATCCAGGGATCTGGTGAGTTTGCTTCTCATCTCCTCCTCGGAGATGAAGTCCACAACACCCCTCTTTATCAGTTCCAGCTGTCTTTTCAGCTCATTCTTCAGGTTCATCTTCCTCGAAGCTCCTGTTCATCTATTTAGCCACAGCTCTGTCTGCGAGATCCATGGCCACTCCCTCCAGAAGCCCCCAATCGCTGACCAGTAACTCTTTATAACTCCAGTATTTCATAAACTGCAGCAGCATAAGAATGCCAGCCACTATCAAATCCTCCCTTCCCTTTTCCATGCCCGGAAGATCCAGTCGGCTTTTTGATCTCATTCCCAGGAGAATGCCGGCCAGTTCATCCAGGCGGCTGAAGGTCAGGACGTGACCATTTACCAGAGTAGGGTCGTATTCGTCAATGCCTAAATCGAGGGCCGCCAGGGTTGTTGGAGTGCCCGCCGTCCCGACAAAGTTCCCGCCACCTTCGGTCATCCCATGGATCAACGCGGCTACAATTTGATTGAATCTCTTTATTTCAGCTTCCGTCGGAGGATCGGTTTGAAGATATTTCTCGGTCAGATGCACAACTCCTGCGTCCAGGCTCCTCGTCCAGACAACAGAACCGCTTTTCAAACGTACGATCTCGGTGCTTCCGCCTCCAATATCCACAACGATACCGTCCTCGACAGGCCCTATTCCTCCCTGTACACCCAGGGTCGTAAGGCGAGCCTCACTGTCACCGGTTATCACTTCCACGGGGAATCCGAGGAGGCTTTCAGCCTCTTCCATGAAATTTCCCGACGAATCACCTTCCCTGACCGCGCTCGTTGCCACGGCAGCCGCACGGTCCACTCCCGCCTCTCTAATTCGTGTCGAGAACGCTTCCAGGACTCTGAGGGCCCTCTGCACCGGCTCACCCTGCAGTTGGCCGGAATCGCGAAGGCCCTCTCCGAGCCTTACGATCTCCCTGTAGATCCGAAGGGGCTTAATGCCGCTTAAAGACACCTCGGCAATGAGGCATCTGATCGTATTTGTTCCTATGTCGATGGAAGCTACTTTAATTTTCCACTCCCCGATCTTTCTATTATTGACAGGGTCGTAAAAAGTCCATCCATGGCTTTTTGCTCAACGGAAAGCGAAAAATGTCATTTTCACTGTAAGGGTAGCCTACCCTATTGTACTTTGAACGTTCAACGTTTAATTAGAGCATTGGAACATTAGAAATTAGGGGAACCAGGCTATAGGCTATAGGCTATAGGCGGTAGGCTATAGGAAGGGAATGAGAAGCGAGAGGGGATAAGGGCGGGCGATTGATTTTAACAGGGATGAAGGGGATGGGGGGGGGTGGAATCAGTATTTCGCTTCGTGATTCACCAAAACCCCGGCCTGATTTACATTTGGTAATCCAGGGTTTCGGCCATTGTATCGGAGTATCATTGCATTCCTCGCGATGACTATTTCTGGGACATGGGTCTTGGGACGAGGGACTCCGGCCATGGGCCGGCAGGGGAGAGGATGAGTTTTTGTAGGCACATTGCCTGGTTTAACGCGTCACGCATTACGATCATCACTTGGAACATGGAACTTGGAACCTGGAACTCGCTCAATCACTATCACTAATAATAGTATCCTTAAGCTCGTCAACAGAGTCCCATACCAGCTTCAGGAGTTCACGCTGAACCTTGAGCGCGATTACCGGTTCCTCTTCCATGAACTTTTCGAAATCCGAAAGTTTTACAACCAGCAGTTTCGTTTGTTCCACAACACGGGCAGACACAACACTGAGATGCCTCGGACCCAGCAGAGCCCACTCAGCAAACGATTCACCATCAACGAGTGTGAGTCCCTCCTCCGAATTTCGGCCTGCTATTGATATCAGGACTTCTCCCTCGTCGATCAGGTAAAAGGATTCGCTCTTCATATTTTCAGCCAGGAGAACGGTATCCGTTGAACATTCTTCTACGGATACTATTCTGGAAAAGAGGGCCAGCTCCTTGTCAGATAAATTTGAAAACACAGGGCTGCTTTTTAGAGGTTTTATCTTGCCCATTTTTTCTCCGGGCAGCATGTTAAGGAACCAGTAATTGGTTATGAGTTATTAGTAATTGGTGATTAGTGATTCGTGATTAGTGAATTCAAACCAATCTAATTTAGAATTTCCAATCTCCAATTTCCAATGCTCTAATGCTCTAATGCTCTAATGCTCTAATGCTCTAATTATTGTTAATATTATACATTAGTAAAGCTATATATCTACTTATATTTCAAAAGATATTCGTTCTTGAGGATTATATAATGTTCAGCCGTTCTGTGTATCAGCTCGAACTCTTCATCCTTCAGAGGTCGTACTACCTTTGCTGGTATTCCAAGTGCCAGGTGACCACCTGGAATACGCGTTCCCGGCGAAACAACTGCCCCGGCTCCAACGATAGACCCCTTCTCTATTACTGCGCCGTCAAGAACTCTGGCACCTATACCGATAAGGCAATCGTCCATGATCTCGCACCCGTGGAGGACAACCGCATGTCCCCCTGTAACACCGCTGCCAATAAAAAGGGGAAATTTTTTTGAAGTAACGTGCAGAACGCTGCCGTCCTGGATGTTGGTCCTTTCCCCTACCCTGATATGATTTACATCCCCCCTTGCAGTAACATTAAACCAGAAGCTTGAATCATCACCAACAATAATGTCACCTGTCAGGCAGGCAGTGGGAGCCAGAAAAACTTTCTCACCCAGTTGGGGCAGTGTACCCCGGTATGGAAGAATCCTCTCTTGCATCCTTACAGTCCCAGGTCCGCGGCAATTCCCTTGCATGCGTTAAGGCTGATCTCCAGAAACTCCTCAAGATCGAGATCCAGTTCCTCGCAGGCCATGATCTGTTTCCTGTCAGCACCCTTCGCAAAATGCTTCTCCTTGAATCTCTTTCTCAGACTTTTAAGCTTGACCGGTTCCAGCTTCTTTTCAGGTCTGATCAGGGCTGCTGCCACTATCAGGCCTGTGATCGGATCTGCGCAGTAAAGAGCTTTGTCCATGAAAGTTACCCTCTCCCTGTGTCCTGCGTGGGAGACAATAGCATTCAGAAGTTCCTCGTCGACGCCCTTTTCCCTCAGGATCTCGGAGGTCACATAGCCGTGGCGAGGGAAGTTGTCAACAGTCTCATTGTAGTCGAGATCGTGCACCAGACCCGCAAGGCCCCAGACATCAGGATCTTCGTCGAAATGCTCAGCTAATGCACGCATTACAGCCTCGGTTGCGAGCATATGTTTGATCAAATTCGGTTCTTTAACTCTGGCTCTGATAAGATCCAGGGCTTCTTTCCTGTTCATATTTCACCTCTGTAAAATGGATTCACGCCAAAATGACATAACCCCTTAAAACTTTCAAGAGAGGCGATGTGCCTGAGATTGGAAATTGGAGAATGGAAATTGGAAATTGGAGAATGGAAAGCCTGTGCTGGCATAGTATCCATGTAATATGATAAACATATCAGGATTAAAAAACGGAAAGCCTTCGCCCACAGAGGCGTCCACATAAACGGTAGCTCAGCATTCCAAGGATAGAATATTGGAGTAATGGAAATTGGATATTGGAAATTGGAAATTAGAAGTTGTTAGTTGATAGTTTTGTTTAACCTACAGCCTACCGCCTATAGCCCATAGCCTGTCCTGAGCATCGCCACTGATTTAGTCGAAGGGCCTATAGCCTGTAGCCTGTTTCCACTCATCACGCGTTACGCATTACGTAAACCACATTGGACGGTTCCTGGATTGACAAAGATATCCAACATTAAAAGAAACGTATGGTTATTGCTGCCCCTTGGCGCTGCCGTTATTGTCGGCGTTTTTGTGGGGCTGCTCCTCGCCTTGACGCAGGACCTGCCCCAAGTCGAGTCACTTCAGGTTTATGAACCCAGCGCTGTAACGACTATAGTTTCCGACGATGGGAAACCCATCAAATCCCTGTTTGTCGAACGAAGGATCCCGGTGCCCATGGAAAGGATCCCGCAGCATCTCATCCAGGCGATAATAGCGGTTGAGGATTCACGCTTTTACAGTCACTTCGGGCTTGATTTCATTGGAATAGCCAGGGCCGCGTGGACGGATATAACAACTCTTAGCATGGCACAGGGTGGCAGTACCCTGACTCAGCAACTGGCAAAGGTGCTGTTTCTGACCTCGGAAAAGACCCTCGTACGCAAACTGAAGGAGGCTGTGCTTGCTATCAACATCGAGCGGCGCTATTCCAAGGAAGAGATCCTCCACATGTATCTGAACCAGATCTACCTCGGCGAAGGAGCCTACGGTGTGGAAGCCGC
>QIFJ01000101.1 GCA_003229755.1 Pseudomonadota bacterium | reverse complement strand
TTCTGTGACTAGAAACCAGTCATAAAATATCCCCCTCTCCTCGGTCCTCTCCCACCGGGGGAGAGGATGGGTTTCTGGGACTTGGACGCCGGCCGTGTGCCGGCCGCCTTGACATACACTCAGGAAGTGTTATTAGTTAAACGTAATAACGTAAACACCTGATGGAGATACAAATGGATACAGAGAGAATCATTAGATCATACCGAACTATAGCCGTGATTGGGCTCTCTTTTGATCCTGACGATCCAGGATGCAAGGAAGCCTTCTACCTCAATACAGTCGGCTTCAGGATGGTGCCCGTAATTTCCGGAGCAGATGAGCTGTTTGGAGAAAAAACCTACCCAACTCTCAGAGATATTCCATTCCCGGTTGAGATCGTCCTGGTTAACAATTCGTCTGAGGATGTAAAAAGGATAACGGAAGACGCTATCGGGATCGGCGCCAGGGTACTCTGGCTCCAGGAAGGAATCGTCAGCAATGAAGTCGAAAAACTCTGCCAAAAAGCCAGCATGGACATAGTCACAGACCGCAATATCCTGAGAGAGTACCGAAGGCGACTTTCTGCTGTACTCTCCGGGAGCCCCGGCTGAATGTCCTGCTGACCTCCGTGTGGGGTAACTAATAGAAACCGCGTCCAACGTCCAACGACCAACGTGATTCACTAATGCTCTAATGTTCGAATATCTAATGCTCTAATATTACGCACTTACTCCTCCCTCTTTCCTTCTCCCTTCTCCCTTCTCCCTTCTCCCTACGCACTTACACTCCCATACTTCGACACCTAAAACACGCTCCTGCCTAACTTTGAATATGGGGTCAGGTCCTTCTCTGTCCTTGACACCACCCGCTTTCATATGTATTTTCGGCGAAGTTAACGACTTGCACCGCAAGTCATTGATTTGAGAGGAAAGTGAAAATGACGCTTTTCGCTTTCCGAGGAGTAAAAAGCCACGAATGGACTTTTTACGACCCTAACAACAAGGAGACAGCATGAGTTTTGACGATGGCCAGATCAAGATCGAGAAGTGTCCAGTTTGTAATAAAAGCCACGAATACGGCCTGGAATATATTAAAAAGGCGGTCCAGGCATTTCTGACCCCTGAGAAGGAAGTAGACGAGGTCATTACAAGAGTTGATACGGTTTTTACCTGTCCGAAAAATGACAAGGAATTCGAGGAAGTGGTGATCGTTCTGCACAGGATCTACGAGCGGGTAGACGCGGTCAATTCAAAACTCAAGGACTGATCACAATATATTCAAAATGACCAGTGGGCAGATCGATAATGGTCCTTCGAACCTCGGAAGTGTATTCACAGTTCCGCTGATCTTCAACAGGAGACAGCGGTTTTTTCTAAAGAAGGCGTAAATCAATATTTTCATCAGGGAGAAAGGTACATGTTCGAGCCGATCAGGAAAACGAAAGTATATGAAGAGATAGTAATTAAAGTTATCAACATGATCGAGCACGGAATGCTAAAATCAGGCGATCAGCTTCCTTCTGAACGGGAGCTTTCAGAGGCGTTCAAGGTGAGCAGATCTTCCGTTCGTGAGGCCCTCCGAGCTCTGGAGAGCCAGGGAATTCTGGAGAGCAGGCATGGAAACGGTACGTATGTCGCGCCCCAACCCATCGAAGCGCTCATCGATCCTCTGGTAAAGATTATATTCACCGAAAAGGACAGTCAGATAGAGCTATTCGAGATGCGCAGATTAATTGAGCCTCAGTTAGTGTTTCTTGCCGCCCAAAGGGCTACTCCAGAAGACATTAATGAGCTTGATGAGATCCTGGAAGTCCAGAAAGAACAGGTCGCCCAGGGCAAAGCCGGAGTGGATTTCGATAAATCTTTCCACGAAAAGCTGGTGGAGATCACAAGGAACACTATCCTTGTGCGCATTATGGACAGCATGATGGATTGCCTCACACAAAGCCGTGACAGGTCTCTTCAGATCGATGGGCGGCCCGAAAAGTCCCTGGCTCGCCACAGGGAAATCATAGACGCCATTAAATCAGCGGATTGTGAGAATGCGGAAAGGGTAATGCGCGAGCACCTGGAAGATATAGAGAGCATTCTGTTCAAAAGAGAGTGAATGCTCCGCTAACCCCTATTCAGAAGCGTTGTGAGCTATGAAACAAGTCAACTGGTTTCCGAAAAAAAAACGACGATCAAAAAAAACACATCTCTTCATCGGATTGTTACTGGGCTTTCTGCTTTCCATGACCGTCCAGGACAAAGTGCTCAAGATCGTTATTATCTATGGAGTGGCGATGGTAGTCTTCGTTGCGGGCGAATATATGTATAAGAGAAAACGGTCCGGGACTGACATCGCCGGTTAAGGGTAAATACTAGCGAAGTCGATCAGGATCAGTTCATTAACAGGATACCCTACTTTTCTCTGCACTTCGCCGGCACCATCGTGCCTGTCTTCGCTTCGTAGATTTGTATAATGGTAACACCCACACCTGCCCCGGTACCGTAACCAGTGGCGACTGTCTGGACGAATTTCTTACCGTCTATGCACAGGAGCTGCGTATTGGCGATCACATTATCAGACTTGCTGATATCGATCCTGGCTTCCTCCAGGACCTCTATGGCAAGGGCGTTGCCGCTTATTACCAGGAATACCGCGCATACAACCAGGATCAGAGTCCACTTCATGCCAGTCTCCTTTCAGGAAATACCGCTGATACCTTCCAAAAGGTTCAGACTTTATTTTACCCCGAATTCCCGGCGAATGCTTACGAGATCGTACAAGAACTAAGGACGGGAGAAAATCAGCCCATAGTGATAGGGCGGCAAATTGATAATACCCGGAGGGAGAAGTTCAAACCCGGCACTTTCAGTCCATGCGATGATCTGTTCCGGCCTGGGTCGGATCTCCATTGGAGGTCCGCGAGGTGTGTCAGGATCGTAATTCCAGTGGATTACCGTAAGTTTTCCTCCCTTAACCAGGATACGGTAGGAATCCGCAAGCATAACTTCCGGAAGTTCCGCGTGAAGGATATTGAACAACATCACATAATCAGCACTCTGTTCAGGCAATCCGGTCCCTTCAGCCACAAAGTCACGCACAACCGCTTTAAGATTGAATAAACCCTCTTTCCCGGCCCGCTCTATGGTTCTTTCTACCATTTCTTTTTCGATATCAATGGCATGTATAGTTCCGGAGACTATCCGGGCTGCAGGAATGGTAAAAGTCCCGTAGCCGCAGCCGAAGTCTACTACGTCACCTGTATTTGCCGTAAGCTGAAGAGTTTTAAGGATCTCGTCCACTTCGAAAAACCCTTCCCAATATCCTTCATCAGGCATACCACTTTCCCGGACTTTCATTATTATCCTCTATTCCCTTTTAAACTCTCCAAGCGCACTTATTTGCATCATTATCCGCCCGGTTGACCAGACGATTAAAGTTACGACGACTAATTCTGTTTCATCTCCAAATCAGTTAGTGGAATATCGGTATGGTGTATTCATATGGCCGGGCTTTTGAGTGTAATCACTCGCCTTCGCAACCCGCTTATTGTGTGTTGACCACCAACTAATTTGGAGATGAACACGATTTCTGAATATGCACTGCGACTGGTTATATTTTCCCACCAGGACTTTCTTTTAACGATACGTTTAAACTCCCCTGACGGTAGCCTTCAAGATCTATAGCAACGTGGTCAAATCCGAGGCTTCTGAAGTGCCGGGCGATTTTTTCACGCTCTACGGTCATGATCGTCTGGATAGTCTCAGGGTCCACCTCTATACGCGCCATATTGCCATGGTGGCGAACACGAAACTGGCGGATTCCAAGCGATCGCAGAAAATCTTCCGCATGGGCAACACGCATTAGCTTGACTTCCGTGATCTCCTCATAGTAAGGGAAGCGGCTGGCCAGACAGGCGAACTCCGGCTTATTCCAGGTAGGAAGTCCAACTTTCCTTGAAAGACCCCGTATCTCGTCCTTTGTCAACCCTGCATCTATCAGCGGTGAGACTACACCCAACTCCTCAGCTGCTTTATGTCCGGGGCGGTAATCACTGCGATCGCTGACAGTGGCACCGACCGCGACGTGCCTGAAACCCCCTTCAGCCGCGATCCGGAGTAATGTTTCAAAGAGTTCCGATTTGCAATAATAACACCGCTCCGGGGGGTTACTGCGAAAGTTGGGAATTGCGAGCTCAGAGGTTTCTATAACCCGGCTGCGAAACTTAAAACGCTCTGCTAGAGAGGCAGCTTCTCTGCTTTCCCATTCGGGATATGTTTCTGACCGGGCCGTGACTGCAAGCGCACTGCTGCCAAGTTCATCTGCAGCCACCCACATCAGGAAGGTACTGTCTACACCTCCTGAGTAGGCTACCACTACAGAGGTGAGTTTTCTGAGTATCTCCCTCAATAGTGCCATCTTTTCATCAGCAATTTTATCGTTTATCATTTGCGCTCCATTTATTCTCTCAGGAATTATACAATACCTTTTAACTGGTGACAGGGCTTACTGTCCTATGTCTTCAAAAAGTACTGTGGACAGATATCACTCCCCGGCGTCCCAAATAAACGAACAGGTGGTGAAATATTAATTTGATATGGTCATCAGTCGCCGAGTTATTTTATGGGATTAATAATATGACTTCTTCCTAACATATAACATAAATCAAGTTTATATATATTTCCTATTCTACACAAATATATGTAGTATGGCTCTGGACAAGATTCTACCAGTTAGGAACAGCTGGGAACAAGAGTTCGACTGTTGGTGTTATTGATAATTCTTCTCAAAAAACCTACTTGACTATACAGCATAATTGTATTAAACACCCATTTAATGCTTAATTATTGACAGGGTCGTAAAAAGTCCATCCATGGCTTTTTCCTACCGTTAATTAATCATTTTTTCAGGGTTTACTGTTTCCAGAACTCAATAAACTTATTAAAGACCAGGGCGATCAAAGCGTGAAAACAAGAAAAGACCAAAGATCAGCTACAGGCGAGCACACCACCGGCGATTCCGCGCTGACCAGGGTTTCCCCTGCACTGCATATGCTCATGAACCCATGCGCCATGCCAATGCTCTAAGTACCGCTTTACGGAACTTAGAGCACCATTGTACTACTCCACTGAATAATATTGATTTGGACGCCCGCAAATGGGCGCGTTGATGACTTCATGCAAAGTCATCACTTTTCGAAGATCAACCGTGACCCCTTTTTGCCCTGGGGCCACCCTCACCCGATATTTTATGCGGGTTGTTGGGTTATTGAAGGAGGAAAACAATGTCTGAAACCAAATACCGCACAGAAACTATCGTTCTGCATGGCGGCCAGGAACCCGATGCCACAACTCTGGCTCGGGCCGTGCCCATCTACCAGACGACGTCATATGTCTTCAAAGATTCCGAGCACGCCGCTAATCTTTTCGCCCTCAAAGAATTCGGGAATATCTACACAAGGATAATGAACCCTACAACAGATGTCTTCGAGAACCGGCTCGCGCTGATGGATGGCGGCGTAGGAGCGCTTGGTCTGGCCTCCGGCCAGGCTGCCACCACGTTATCGATCCTGAATATCGCCCGAAGCGGAGACGAGATCATCTCGGCCACAAGCCTGTACGGTGGGACTTACAACCTCTTTCATTACACCTTTCCCAAGCTGGGAATCGCGGTACACTTCGTTGACCCGGGAGACCCGGAAAACTTCCGCAAGGCTGTTAATGATAAAACACGAGCGATCTATATTGAAAGTATCGGCAATCCCAAGCTGGATGTGCCTGATATTGAGGGCATCGCCAAGGTAGCTCATGAGGAGGGACTTCCTCTGATAATTGACAACACTGTGACGCCGGTGCTTTTTCGCCCCTTCGATTTTGGAGCGGATATCATAGTATATTCCGCTACCAAGTTTATCGGGGGACACGGAACCTCCATAGGCGGAGCCATCGTGGATTCAGGCCAGTTCGACTGGACCTCAGGCCGTTTTCCTGATTTAACGGAACCTGATCCAAGCTATAACGGCCTTGTATATACTGAGGCTCTTGGAGACCTGGCCTACATTATCAAGGCACGGGTCCAGCTTCTACGCGATCTCGGTCCAGCCCTGAGTCCATTCAACTCCTTCCTCTTCCTGCAGGGCCTGGAGACCCTTCCTTTGAGAATCCGAAAACACAGCGAGAATGCCCTCGAAATAGCGCAGAGACTCAAGAAACACCCGGAAGTTACGTGGGTGATCTACCCCGGGCTGGAGGATCATCCGACATACGAAAACGCCGTTAAATACCTGCCTCATGGTTTCGGTTCCATTATTGGCTTTGGGGTGAAGGGCGGATACGAAGCCGGCATACGTTTCATCGACAATCTCAAGCTCCTTTCCCATCTAGCCAATATCGGAGACGCCAAGTCCCTGGTTATCCACCCGGCCTCCACAACTCACCAGCAGCTGACTCCGGAGGAGAGGTTAAGCACCGGTGTAACAGATGATTTCATCCGCTTTTCAATCGGAATTGAGGATGTGGAAGACATCTGGGAGGACATTGAAGGGGCTCTGAAGGCTGCTGGATAGGAGGTCAGTCGTGACTCGCAACCAAACTCCACGGAAAGGTCAGCCGGGTAGCGCTGGTCATGATGATAACGCCCGGATCCGGTCTGCCGATTCAGCGGGCCGGGTTGAGCCCCGGTCTGTAACTTTCAGCGATGAGAACCACGTACTCAGGCTGGAATCAGGCGGTACCCTGGCACCTGTTACGGTTGCCTACGAAACATACGGAACCCTGTCCCCCGAACGGGATAATGCAGTGCTTGTATGTCATGCCCTCTCCGGTGATGCTCATGCCGCGGGTTACCATGGGACAGGATCTGATGAGAAGCCGGGTTGGTGGGATATACTCATCGGACCCGGTAAACCTTTGGACACAAACCGCCACTTCGTGATCTGTTCTAATTTCCTTGGCAGCTGTTACGGCACCACAGGGCCGACAAATATCAATCCCGAAACGGGTATACCCTACGGTCTCACCTTCCCCTTCTTCACAATTCGTGACATGGTAGAGCTCCAAAGGTGGCTTCTGGATTACCTGGAGATAGATACCCTGCTTGCTGTTACCGGAGGTTCCATGGGAGGGATGC
>QIFJ01000222.1 GCA_003229755.1 Pseudomonadota bacterium | reverse complement strand
TACGGCCGAAAGACCCAGGCTGTTCGTCTTCAGGAGCGCCCGGCACATCTACGCTCAGATAATAAACGATGATCTGGGTACCGTGCTGGCAAGCGCTTCCACTATGGACGGTGAGCTGAAAGGGGCATTAAAGTACAGCGGTAACGTGGAAGCGGCAAAGCAGGTGGGAAGCCTGTTAGCCAAAAGGGCCGCAACCAGCCAGATAGAGACCGTCTCCTTCGACCGCGGTGGGTACCGTTACCACGGAAGGGTCAGGGCTCTGGGCGAGGCGGCCAGGGAGGGCGGCCTGAATTTCTGATGAAAATATCGGGTATGATAAGGGTGTGATGATGAAGAAGGGTTTAAAGCAGGCTCTCAGAGACGTGAAAATAGATGAAACTGAACTTGTCGACAAGGTCGTTTTCATTAACCGTGTCTCCAAAGTGGTCAAGGGCGGAAGGCGCTTCAGGTTCAGCGCCCTGGTTGTAGTTGGTGACGGCAAGGGGATCGTGGGTGTCGGTTCAGGCAAGGCCAACGAGGTCCCTGAGGCCATTCGCAAGGGTATTGAGAACGGCAAGAAGAATCTTCACCAAATCCCTCTCGCGGGGACAAGCATACACCACCAGGTCATGGGTCGATGGGGCGCTGCCCGGGTTCTGTTGAAGCCGGCTTCTCCAGGTACGGGAGTTATAGCGGGCGGGCCTGTAAGGGCCCTGATGGAATCTCTTGGCGTGAAGGATATTCTCTCCAAATGCATTGGTACGAATAATCCCAATAACGTCCTCATGGCCGCAATGCAGGGTCTTCTGTCCCTGAGAAGCCCGGAGGAGGTAGCCCTCATCCGTGGTAAGAAAGTAAGCGATATACTCGACGATGGAGGATCGGAGTAAGAAGATGGGCAAAATACTGGTAACCCTTGTTAAAAGCACGATAGGCAAGTCCGAAAACCAGAAAAAGATCGTTCAAAGCCTGGGACTCAGAAGATTGCACCACA
Organism: Pseudomonadota bacterium; assembly: GCA_003229755.1. Lineage (GTDB taxonomy): Bacteria > BMS3Abin14 > BMS3Abin14 > BMS3Abin14 > BMS3Abin14 > SZUA-178. The sequence goes on along the minus strand of QIFJ01000222.1, from coordinate 6,147 downwards.
CCGTGGAGCACGATGACAATCCCAGGATCAGGGGCATGCTCAACAAGGTTTCCCATCTTCTCAAAACTGAGTTTTCGGAGGAAAAATAATGCTGCATCGACTAAAGCCTGCTGCTGGAGCTACAAGGAAGCGCCGCCGCGTGGGAAGAGGGCAGGGCTCCGGTTACGGGGGGACGTGCGGGCGGGGACACAATGGACAGGGGTCCCGTTCCGGTGGCGGCGTAAAGGCCGGCTTCGAGGGAGGCCAGATGCCCCTTCAAAGAAGGCTCCCGAAACGTGGATTCACCAATATTTTCAGGACTGCGTACTCTGTTGTCAACATCAAGGACCTCTCCCGTTTCACCGATGTTGACGTGGTCGATCCTGACCTTCTGGTGAAGGTCAGGCTTGCAAGGAAGGGCCGGCCTGTGAAGGTTCTGGGAATGGGAGAGCTCGAAAAGCCTCTCACGCTCAGGATCCACAAAATAAGTTCTTCGGCTGCAAAGAAGGTAGAAAAGGCCGGAGGCAAAGTGGAGCTCCTGGAAGGATAGAGATTTGTTCGGCGGCCTTTCTAACATTTTCAAGATCCCGGAGCTCAAGCACCGTATTTTCGTCACCTTGGGACTTCTGGCAGTCTACCGTATCGGGGCGCACATACCTACTCCCGGTATAGACGGCGTCGCCCTGGCGGAGTTTTTCCAGCAGGCGCAGGGAACCCTTCTGGGGTTCTTCGACCTCTTTGCGGGGGGCGCCCTGCTGAGGATGACAATCTTCGCCCTCGGGATAATGCCCTACATCAGCGCCAGTATCATCATACAGCTTCTGACGGTAGTTATCCCTCATCTGGAGAGATTGTCGAAGGAGGGTGAAGCAGGACGCAGGAAGATCATCAGGTATACAAGGTACAGCACCGTAGTCCTGGCTGCATTTCAGAGTTTCGGTATATCCATCGGCCTCGAGCAGATGACCAGTCCGGGTGGAGCAGCCATTGTTCCAATGGGCGGATGGGGCTTCAGGATGATGACGGTCATCAGCCTGACGGCCGGTACGGCATTCATCATGTGGCTGGGAGAGCAGATAACAGAAAGAGGTATCGGGAACGGGATCTCCTTGATAATCTTTGCGGGGATCGTCGCCCGGATGCCAACGGCCACAGGAAAGACGTTCACCCTGCTCAAAACAGGTGAGATCTCGGCCTTCCTGATGATTTTCGTGGTCATCCTCATGGTGGCTTCGGTGGCATTCATCATCTTCGTGGAGAGGGGGCAGCGCAGGATACCGGTTCAGTACGCAAAAAGGGTCGTGGGTCGTAAGATGTACGGGGGTCAAAGCACCCATCTTCCCCTTAAAGTAAACACATCGGGAGTTATACCCCCCATATTCGCCTCTTCCATACTGATGTTTCCGGCTACGGTGGCGGGTTTTATCAAGAACCCCATCATGGAGGCTATAGCAAATACTTTCGCGCCGGGAAGGGCGTTTTATACAGTGCTTTACGTTGGGCTGATCATCTTCTTCTGCTACTTTTACACCGCGATCCAGTTCAACCCCATTGATGTGGCGGATAATCTTAAGAAATACGGCGGGTTTATCCCAGGAATTCGCCCAGGCAGGAGGACTTCGGAATATATTGACAGGATACTTTCCAGGATAACCTTCGGAGGAGCGATCTATCTCTCCATGGTATCCGTTATGCCGGAGATCCTCTACCGGATCTTTAATATTCCCTTCTATTTCGGGGGAACCGGACTCCTCATCGTGATAGGTGTTGCCTTGGATACGGTCACGCAGGTTGAAACACATCTTGTTACCAGGCACTATGAAGGGTTTCTTAAAAAGAGCAGAATAAAAGGGAGAAGATAATGGATATTATTCTGTTGGGACCCCCGGGCGCGGGCAAGGGCACCCAGGCCAAGATGATGATCGAAAAATGGAGAATACCCCAGGTATCCACTGGAGATATACTTCGTGCTGCCGTCAGGGATGGCACGCAGCTTGGCCTTGAGGCGAAAAGTTTCATGGATAAGGGTGAACTGGTTCCGGACAGCGTTGTTATTGGGATTATCGAAGCGCGGATAAAGGAGCCTGATGCCGTAGGCGGTTTCATCCTGGACGGGTTTCCCCGCACCATTGTCCAGGCTGAGGCTCTTGAGAAGATACTTGCAGACAATGGCCGAAAGATAGATCACGTAATAAGTATTGAGGTGGATGACGAGGAACTGGTCACGCGCCTGACTGGCAGGAGAATGTGCAAGAGCTGCGGAGAGAGCTATCATATGGTGTTCAACCAGCCCTCCGTAGAGAATGTGTGCGACGCCTGCGGCGGTGAGCTGTACCAGAGGGACGATGACAAGGAAGAGACTATCAGGCAGCGCCTTGAGGTATACCACGAACAGACCTCTCCCCTGATCGAATACTATCGCGAGCGCGGCGGCCTGCGGGAAGTGGATGGAACAGGGAATATAAGTGATATTTTTACCCAGATAGCAGCAAATCTGGCCGGAACAGCATAGGCAGTGCGGGACTCTGTTCCGGTTCCGTTAAACTGGGAATGATCCACAGAAAATCTCCAGCCGATATTGTCCTGATGATGGAAGGTGGGCGGCTGGTTGCATGTATACTCAGGAAGGTACAGGAGGTGGTGACCCCGGGAACAGCTACCTCAGAGATTGAAAGAATTGCAGAAAATGAGGCCCGGTCTTTCGGGGTTGTACCGGCGTTCAAAGGGTACATGGGATATCCGAGCAGTATATGCGTGTCCATCAATAATGAAGTGGTTCACGGTATACCATCGGACCAACGCATCCTCAGCGAAGGAGATATAGTAGGGTTGGACTTCGGGGCTTACTATAAGGGCTTTTACACTGATGCTGCCGTCACGCTGCCCGTTGGTACCATAAGCAAAAAAGCCACGCGGCTGATGGAAGTAACGAAAGAGTCGCTTCTCAGGGGCATTGGAGCAGCGACGGAAGGCAGGAGAGTAGGGGATATCTCCCACTCTGTCCAGAGCTGCGCGGAAGAGAACGGTTACTCGGTGGTGAAGTCATTCGTGGGACACGGCATTGGCCGGAGTCTGCATGAGGAACCACAGGTTCCTAATTTTGGCGAGCCCCATTGGGGGGCAAAGCTGAAAGAAGGCATGACGCTGGCTATTGAACCGATGGTCAATGAAGGCACGGACTCGGTAGAGGTTCTTGACGACGGTTGGACGGCTGTTACGGCCGACGGTGGTCTTTCGGCGCATTTCGAACACACTGTCGCCGTTACCGTTGACGGTCCTCTGGTATTGACCACTGATGAGGAACCCTAGCAGGAGAAGACAAGGGTATGGCTAAAGAAGAAGCTATAGAGGTTGAAGGGAAGGTAGTAGAACCTCTGCCCAACGCCATGTTCCGAGTGGAGCTGGACAACGGGCACCAGGTTCTGGCCCACATCTCGGGTAAGATGAGGATGCACTACATCCGGATCCTGCCCGGCGACAGGGTGACGGTTGAACTCTCGCCCTACGATCTTACCAGGGGAAGGATCACCTACAGGGTCAAGTAACTTTCCCGAAAGGACAGAGGCAAAATGAAAGTCAGACCTTCGGTAAAGAAGATGTGCGACAAATGCAAGATCGTCCGGCGCAAAAGGGTCGTTCGGGTTATCTGCGAGAATCCAAAACATAAGCAGAGGCAGGGTTAAGGTCAGGAGGTAGAGAAGTGGCTCGTATCGCTGGAGTGGACTTACCAAGAGGCAAAAGGATAGAGGTTGCCTTGACCTATATTTACGGGATCGGACCCACCAAGGCGTCCCAACTCGTTCGTGACGCCGATGTGGATCCCGATATCAGGGTTGTTGATCTAGATGAAAAACAGGTCAGCAAGCTCAGGGAGGTTATCGACAGGAAACACATGGTCGAGGGTGACCTGAGAAGAGAGGTTGCTTTCAACATAAAAAGGAAAATGGACCTGGGTTCCTATGAAGGGCTCAGGCATCGAAAAGGTCTGCCTGTGAGGGGACAGCGTACCAAGACCAACGCCAGATCGAGGAAGGGCCGCAAACCTTCCATTGGCGGCAGGAAAAAGAGATAACGCGCCCAATGAGGGGCACCCAAATCAATGACTTGCATAGCAAGTTATTGATCTGGGAGGAAAGTGAAAATAACACTTTTCGCCTTCCGCAAAGAAAAAAGCCATGGATGAACCTTTTACGATCCTATCAGTATTCGGGAGGGATAAATGGCAAAGCCTAAAAAGGGATCCTCAAAAAGAGTTAAGAAGAACGTTCCGGTGGGAATAGCCCACATTCAGGCTACCTTTAACAATACGATAATCACCATAACAGACCCTGCGGGGGACACTCTGACATGGTGCAGCGCTGGAAGCAAGGGCTTCAAGGGTTCCAGGAAAAGCACACCGTTTGCAGCGCAGCTTGCGGCCGCCGATGTGGCAAAGAAAGCTATGGAGCACGGAGTGCGGAAAGTCGATGTGCTTGTCAAGGGTCCTGGGTCCGGGCGGGAAGCGGCGCTCAGAGCGCTCCAGGGAGCCGGCCTTGAGATCTCCATAATCAGGGATGTTACTCCAATACCGCATAACGGCTGTCGTCCGCCCAAGAGACGAAGAGTATAAACAAGGAGGTTCAAGTTGGCTCGATACCATGAATCAGTATGCCGGCTCTGCCGCAGGGAAGGCGCAAAATTATTTCTCAAGGGAGACAGGTGTTATTCGGATAAATGCGCTGTGGAGCGCAGGCCGTATCCTCCAGGCGTCCATGGAACAAGGAGAATAAAGCAGTCGGACTACGGCATCCAGCTCAGGGAAAAGCAGAAGGCAAAGAGGATCTACGGCGTTATGGAAGCTCAGTTCCGCAACTACTTCAAGATGGCTGACAGGCAGAAGGGCGTTACTGGAGAAAACCTCCTCGTGCTTCTGGAACGGAGACTGGACAGTACCGTTTTCAGGCTCGGGTTTGCTTCATCGAGGCCTGATTCAAGGCAGTTGGTGAGGCACGGCCATGTTCTCGTAAACAGCAGGAAGGTGAACATACCTTCCTTTCTGTTGAGGCCGGGCGATGTGGTAGAGATCCGTGAAAAGAGCAGAAATACAGTTCGGGTCAAGGAAGCCATGCTGTCGTCTGAAAGGAAGAGTATTCCAGCGTGGCTTGAACTGGAGGCTCCCAAATTCAAGGGAATGTTCAAAAATCTCCCTGCCCGCGACGAGATCGCGCTTCCGGTACAGGAGCAGTTGATAGTGGAGCTGTACTCCAAGTAACAGTAAACCTGCCAGGAGATAGATTACAATGATTGAGAAAAACTGGAAAAGCCTGACCCGCCCAAGAAAGCTGGTATTTGACGCCAAGAGAAATACCGATACCTTTTGCCGTTTCACCGCGGAGCCGTTTGAGAGGGGATTCGGGACGACTATCGGAAACGCGCTGAGGAGAGTCCTGCTTTCTTCACTTCAGGGTGCGGCGGCGACCGCCTTCAGAATAGAAGGCGTGCTTCATGAATTCTCGACGATACCCGGGATATACGAGGATGTTACCCAGATCGTTCTGAACCTGAAGGAGCTTCGGTTCAAAATGCACACGAATGAACCGAAGATAATCTCGGTGGACACCAGCAAGAAGGGCGTCGTCACCGGTGCCGATATCATCACAGACCACGAGGTGGAGATCCTCAATCCGGAGATCCCCATAGCGACTCTCGAAAAAGGGGCGCACCTTAAGATGGAGATCGTTGTGCAACTCAACAAGGGATACGTGCCTGCGGCGCGGAATAAAAACGAAGAACTCCCCGTCGATTTTATTGTAATCGATTCCATTCACTCTCCCATAGCCAAGGTAAACTACGATGTGGAAAACGCCCGTGTCGGCATGCTGACGGATTACGACAAGCTGATCATGGAGATAACCACCGATGGGAGCGTCTCCCCGGAAGACGCGCTGGCCATTTCCTCAAAGATCATAAAAGAGCATATGAACCTTTTTATCAATTTCGAGGAGGAGGAAATAAGCGAGGAAGAGGCGGAAAAAGAGACTCAGGAGGAACGCGCAAAGCTCTTCGAGAAACTCAACAAGGGCGTCAACGAACTGGAACTCTCGGTGCGTTCCATAAACTGCCTCCAGAACGCTTATATCCAGTCTATAGGAGAGCTGGTGCAGAAAACAGAATCTGAAATGCTCAAGA
>QIFJ01000282.1 GCA_003229755.1 Pseudomonadota bacterium | reverse complement strand
CAGGACGAATATCCTCCGGAACTCTCATAGACGCAGTCCTCTGGCAGTGGACTCAAAGGCCGGCTTTCGGCAGGATAGCTGCTATGTGGGGTTATCTCATGCCTGGGCAGCTTGCAGAGCTTCTTACTACTCGTCGGCTGGAGGAGAAGATCGGAGAGTCCGCCCTTAGATTGAGATACCTGACACCATTCAGGCGAAACGCTGTTCTTGGGCTCCAGCGGATGATCCAGAGACCCATAGGGGTGTTTTTCCTGGAAAATGACATTCTCAGCCCAATTGAGATGGTTCGGTTTCTCGAGTTGGTGAAGAATCATAATTCCTCTGTTGCCTGAATGAGAAATTCTGGAGGAGCCTTTCCGGCATTAGCGCGGGAAATATTCGAAACTCTTTCAGAGCTATTCCCAGTTTGTTGTGCAAGTGACGAGTTCTATTTCTTCCCCCAGGTAGCGGGTAAGGAAAGGAACTGGTCGTCGTGGGACGATTTTTCAGACACTTCCCTTCAACATCTTTCAGGTAAGCTTTCCGGATGGCAGGAAGATCTTTTGTCCGTCTCTGATCCGGATATGTCCCGGGAAGCGGTGACTGATGTCTCCCTTCTCAAACACCTGTGCGGTACACTTCGTGAACAGCTCACTGATGTGGCCTTTCACAGGTCTCAGCCCACCTTCTACCTCTCTGTTGCCAATATAGGCATCGCAGAAGCGATTGAATCCGGTGAGAAAGAAGCTTTAATTGAGAGGGCCAGTACCCTTTCCGATTTCCTTCTAATGGGAATAGATAATCTGAAGGTTGTCCCGGAGGTCTATCGCGACCGTGGTGCTGAAATGGTGGACAGAACGAGAGAATGGTTCCAGGCTCTTGCACAGGGCGAACGCTCGATATTCCCGGCCCTGGATGCGGTGGTAAAATATGGTGATCTGCTGGGAAAAATACCAGTCAAAAGCGATTTTATGCTGCCTGAGGACGTATTTAGTCGGATCGTGGACAAACACATGGGATGTGACATGAGGATCGAACAGATACTGGCTGAACTGGAGGAAGAAGCAAGAAGGATGAAGGAGTTGATTGATGAAGTATCAGATGCGATGAGCCCGGGAAGAGCCTGGAGGGATGTGTACGAGAATATGCCCAGGCAGGCTGTAGGGGAGGGTTCGCTACCGGGTATATTCGGGAAGCAGATAGACGAACTAATGGCCCACTGCCTTGCCGAAAAAATGTTATCTCCCGAGTTGGCCCAGGCATGTCCAGTCACGATAGCGCATGTGCCGAAGTCACTTTCAGCTATCCGCTCAGCCGACTCATACAGCACTATGCCGGGCTACCCCCCTGTGGGAGGGACTTTCTACATCTTTGACGAAGGTAACTCCGAGAGGTCAGCCAGCGGCCTTCACCCGGAGTACAGGATGACGGCGGCCCACGAAACGTGGCCGGGGCACCACCTGCTGGATATATCCAGGTGGAACCAGGGAAATCCGTTGAGAAGACCCCTGGAAAGGCCTCTTTTCTACGAAGGGTGGGCCTGCTTTGCGGAGCAACTCATGTTCGAAACGGGGTATTTTTCAGGGCAGCAGGACCTTCTTATCCTCGCAAAACGCAGGATGAGGCATGCCCTGAGGGGCACGGTGGATATCTCGCTTCATACCGGCCGGATGGACCTTCCGGCAGCGGCCAGGACACTTTTAGTTGCGGGCTATTCCAGAAAACTTGCCGTAAAAACGGCTCACAAGTACACTCTCCATCCCGGCTACCAGGTATGCTACACTATCGGCCTGCGCAGATTTCAATCGCTGTACGATCGGTTCGGTAAGGATGATGTGTCAGGTTTTGTAAGCAAGGTACTGGCGCAGGGGGAGATACCGTTCAGTGACTTGGAACAGGTATTCACAGTTGAAAGTTAGATCGAGATTGAACATTAGAGCATTAGAAATTAGAGCATTAGATATTAGAACATTAGACATCAGTTCATGATTTACTAATCACCAATGACCAATCACTAATCACTCATTACGCATCACGCATCACGATTTTGAAACTTTTAACTTTCAACTTTCAGCTTTCAGCTTTCAACCAGGCAGGTAATCACAATGACGGACCAATTCCTCGGATACCACTCTGAATGGAACCTTGGCAGCCCGGGCGGGTGGGACTACCAGCGCATCACCCAGATGATAGGCAAGAGAACCTGGGCGAAGCTCAACAGGATAATGCCCATTGATGTAGATCTGGATTTCGATCACCCACTCCTTTATCCGGTTTACGGCTTCGTGGAGATGCTGGTGGGTGCCCACCGGGAGAGAGAAGGGTCCAATTCAGGGTTTATAGCTGTCGTGGCCGAAGAGGAGACACTGACCGACGTTACCGAAAACATCAATCTGGCCGGGCACCTTAACGGTGTGGATGGTATTTCCAGCGCCCTGATGGCGCCCCACGAGCTTGAGCTGGATGACGGCAGTGTCTCGTGGCAGGGCAACCCTGTCTCTGTGATCTTCATGGATTTCAATTCCGACGTTCTCCTTTCACTGCACCGCAAACATGGACTTGACCCGCTCCTGAAGGCTGTATCGGAGGGCAGGGTCATCAATCCCAGGGGTACGGAGCCCATAAACGTAAAGAGTATGTTCGAGGTGATAACGGGCCCTGAACAGAAGCGGTTCAATCCAATATCCGTCCAAAGGACCCCATGGACCAGGAGATTTTTGCACAGGGACACCACAGGACCGGCCGGTGAGCACATCGGTGACCTGATCCAGTGGACCCGCGAGAACTGGGATAATCTTGTCCTCAAACCTGAACGGGGGTATTCCGGTATGGGTGTCAGGGTGGGGATGGTCAATCCCGATCCGGACGAGGCAGTGAACCTGGCACTTGCGGAGGGAAGCTACATCGTGCAGGAGAAGATTCCCCTGAACCTCTGGGCGGAGGAAAGCCCGAGCATCAACAGACAGACCGGTAAAGTTGTCCTGGAACGATACCAGACCGACTTCAGGTGTCTCATGGGACCCGATGGTCTGTTTGGATTTCTGGTGCGGTTCGGAGGTGTTCCCACCAACGTGGGTAGTGGAGGGGGGGTCCAGCCTCTTGCTGTTCTCAGGTCGCAAATGAGCGTGAGGGAAGCTGTGCATCGCATCAATGATGCCATCTGCAGCATCAGCTACGGTGACCTGCTGGAGGTAGTGGAGGGGCAGGAGAAGATGGCTATTGATGAGAAATTCACCTATCTCCTAGGTCCCATCTGGCTTGGTCTTAGACCAAGGATAATCACCGATGGTCAGCTTGAGAGCCTTAAGGAGTACTGTCGGGCGATGTGGGCCGACTGCCTGATTCTTGAGAAAATGTGGCTGGGCGGGGAACTTGACGAATATATCAGTATTGAGGAGGAGGAACTTGCGATCGCCCGGTCTCAGCGATGGGGAGGATCGGCCGCTGTCTTCGCTTCGGACGGACTGTTCAGTTTCGGAGCCCACCCGGAGGAAGAATGAGCATAAAGGTGGATCCTGGCTGGTGGAAGACGCTTTTTGACGAGGTCTATCTCCTCACCGATGCCAGATCCGTATGCGACGAGAAGTTGACCAGGCGTGAGACGGATGTGGTCTGCGATCTCATCCCCCTGGAAATGCATCACCGAATACTGGACCTGTGCGGAGGCCAGGGGCGGCACAGCATGGAGCTTTCATCACGGGGTTTTTCAAGCTGCACAGTGCTGGATTACTCTCAGTACCTGATAGATGTGGGAATGGAGATGGCCAGCCGAAGCGGTTGCAAGGTAGAGTTCCTGCAGGGAGATGCACGGGAAACAGGTTTGGCCGGCAGCAGTTACGACCATGTTCTTATACTTGGCAACTCCATAGGCTACCTTCCATGTTCCGACGACGACAGTCGGATACTGATGGAGGCCTACAGGCTACTCAAGCCTGGATCTTGGATACTGGTGGATGTAGCCGACGGTGAGCAGGTAAGAGACAGTCTGAACCCCAACGCCTGGCATGAGATCGATGAAGACATAGTCGTCTGCAGGACTCGACAGATCGAGGGCGGATCCGTCCTGGCAAGAGAAGTGGTGGTCTCCAAAGAAAAAGGACTCATCAGAGATCAGAGTTATTGCATAAGGTACTTTGAGGCTGAGACTTTACGGGACATGATGATCGGAGCCGGCTTCGAAACCGTTAGGGTGCACAGGGATTTCAAGCTTCACGACAAAGAAGGTGACTACGGCTTCATGAACCGCCGCATGATAGTTACTGCAAAAAAGCCGGAAGATGAGTAGTTGATGGACTTTTTACGACCCTGTCAAAAATTAGGGCTTGAGTGACGCCCAACAAGGGAATATTATAGAGCGCAATATTGATAGGGTCGTAAAAAGTCCATTCATGGCTTTTTACTTATCGGAAAGCGAAAAGTGTCATTTTCACTTTCCTCACAAATCAACAACTTGCGGTGCAAGTCATTGATTTGGGCGCCCCTGATGGGCGCGGTGATGGCTTAATGGAGTAAGCAGGGAGGTTGTTAATGAAGGGAAATCGCATAATCGGGACCGGTGCCGGCTATCCGGATCAGATAATGACCAACGAGGATATTGCCAAGATCGTGGATACAACAGACGAGTGGATAACGGTGAGGACAGGCATAAAAGAGCGGAGGATCGCCGAGGAACACGAGAGCACCTCCGATTTTGCCGCCACCGCCTCGCTACGGGCCTGTGAGATGGCCGGAGTGGACCCGGAGGAGATAGATCTGATAATCCTGGCGACCCTGTCCCCTGATATGCTGATCCCCGCCACCGCCTGTATTGTTCAGGACAAGATAGGGGCAAAGAACGCCGCCTGCTTCGACCTGGAAGCGGCCTGTTCAGGGTTTGTGTACGGTCTGGCCTGTGCCAATGGAATGATGCCAGAGGCCGGGATCAAGCACGCACTGGTGATCGGGGCCGAGACGCTGTCCAGGGTGATCGACTGGAGCGACAGAAATACGTGTGTCATCTTTGCTGACGGTGCGGGAGCCGCCCTGGTGAAGCATGAGGGGGGCGACAGGGGGATCATGTCAACTTACCTGCGGGCCGACGGGTCCGCTCCGCCGCCGTGGCTCATGGTATCTCCGGGTGTGGCCTATCGCGGTCCTTTTTCAGAGGGAAGCGGGACTGACTTTGCTATCCGGATGGAGGGCAAGGAAGTCTTTAAATTCGGCGTAAAGGCCCTTCCGGATGCCGTTATCGGCGCTGCCGAACGGGCAGGGGTCTCCATCGAAGACATTGATATGGTAATTCCCCACCAGGCCAACATCCGCATCATAGATGCAGGTGCTAAGGCGCTGGGTATAGACAGGGATAAATTCTTCGTTAACCTCGACAAGTTCGGTAATACTTCGGCGGGAACCATCCCCCTTGCCATGGATCAGGCCAACAGGGAAGACCGCCTGAAGGAAGGGGATCTTCTGGCCCTCTCCGGCTTCGGCGCGGGCCTTACGTGGGCAGGGAGTATTATTAGATGGTAAAAACTGGTTCCAGGTTCCAGGTTCCAAGTTCCATGTAGAAAATATATCCATCGGATATACTCATGTATTTCAGATTACGTGGAACCTGGAACCTGGAACCTGGAACTAATTTCCAATCCTCCCAATACAGTATCAACTATAATAGCAAACAGCCCTACCAGGACCGCGCCCTCGATAAGGTTACGAAGCCGGCAGCAAAAGCCGATAATAATCCTGCTGCGCCCGCAGTCAGAGCAACCCTGTCAATATTAATAAACGTGAACTGCTTTGTGCTATGAGCAGTGAGCATTGGGCTTTAATGAAGAGGTATAGCTGCAATATGTCTATATTTGCTTTTAGCCCATAGCCCAGTGCTCCATTATTTAATAAATCCTTTTGACTTCAAATACTCTGCGGCCGCATCCCTTGCATCCAGGCCTTCTACCGCTGGCGTCAACCATACGATATCGTTATTCTTTCTGTCCAGTTCCTTCACTTTCAACTAACCCCAAAAATCTCTATTTCAGTCCCAGAAGCTCTTTTTTCATCTTTTTATCGAACGGTTTCTCTCCGAACCATACCTTGAACAGCGATTTCATAAAATCGTCTCCCGGAATAGTTCCCTTTATTTCCCCGGCGATAGAAACAGTAACGCCGTCGCCCGGTATGTAAGTGTAGATGAATTCGTCGCCCTTCTGCGTTGGATCTGTAAACATATCAATAAATTCATCGATGCGGCGATTAAGGTCATCCGAGCGTTCAGGAGAGTTCTCTTCAATTTTGTTCCGATATTCTTTCCTTAATTTCTCTGGGCTCAGTTTGTAGAGGAAGTGTATGATCATGCCCTTGGGCATGTCGGCTTCAATAACCTCGACGGGAACATTTGTTGGAGATTCCATATAGAGACCACATACATAGACCTTTACTACAAACACTTTCCGCAGTCCTACGCCCACAAGTGAAGCATCACGGCCGTCTATTTTCAGGAAATCTGGAAGGGTCACTCCGGCCAGTTCAGCCGCCTGTGCCGGTGTAGATGCCGGTGCTGTTAATAGAAATGTACACAGCGCCGCAACGATAACGGTTCGCCAGTTTGGTGTAGCCCTGCGTTTGCCCATAATCATCCTCCTTGTCCCCCTCGATCATCCTTTCTTAGCTTTTTCTTCCCTTTTTGCCACTTCCCAGAGTTCCTCCATCTCATCGATATTCATCTCTTTTAAAGAGCGGTTTTCCCGGCCCGCCTGCTGCTCCATGGACCTGAAGCGCCTCCTGAATTTTATCAGCGACCTTTCAATAGCATCGTCGGGATGGATATTCAGGAAGCGGGCCAGGTTGACCGTCATAAAAAAGAGGTCCCCCACCTCCTCAAACAGTCCCTCCCGGTCTCCCGAGTCCAAGGCTGATCTGATCTCACCCAGTTCTTCTGCAACCTTGTCCAGGAGGTCCTCCGGTTTTTCCCAGTCGAAGCCGAAGCTGACTGCCTTCTCCTGGAGCCTGAGAGTCCTGTATAATATTGGTAACCCGGTGGGGCGGTCGGTCCTGTTCTTCCCCTCCGTCTCGTACTTGATCCTCTCCCAGTGTTCTGTCGCCTCATCTCTCGTCATAGCTCCCTCGCTGCCGAAGACATGAGGGTGCCTGCGAATGAGCTTCTCGTTTATCCTCTCCACAGCGTCATCGAAGGAAAAATGGCCCGCCTCGCTCGCCAGTTGGCACTGGAAAACAACCTGCAGCAGCAGGTCTCCGAGTTCCTCCTGG
>QIFJ01000064.1 GCA_003229755.1 Pseudomonadota bacterium | reverse complement strand
CCAGCCGGGAAGCTTATCCCGATGGGGAACCTGGTGTGGCTGTCGCCGCCGGTTCCCACGAAGTAAGGCAGGAGGAACCTGTTCCCGTTTATATGGATAATACCGTCCCCCGGTCTGAGGGCAATACCGCCTAGCCTGTTCGTGAAATCGGTCAGGGTGAACTGCATTTCGGCGTCCTTGCTCTTCGGCCCAGCTGCCGTGTGACAGAAGGACTGTATGAAAACAGTGGCAAAGTGTGTGCAGGCAAGCTCCTCCAGTTCCTGCCGGGTCATCTTTCCTGTTGTGTCCTGAGAGAAGACAAGGTGTGCCTGCGGCTCTGCGTATTCTCCCGGGAGAACGCCCGGCAGGCCAGCTGCGCTGCCTACCAGCTTCTGTGCCAGGGAAAACGGCTGATCTTGCCCTGTTTCTTTCTTTTCAGGGAGTGTCATTGGCGGCTCATCCGTATCTATTCCCAATTTGGAGCAGATCTCCCTTGCCCTGGAGGTGAGTTTACGACCGATTATGAGGAGGTTTCTGCCGCCTGCTCTTGTCTCCTCGGAGATGGAGGGAGGATCAATGGAAAACTCGGTAAGAACCTTTCCAGTATCCTTTGCGGTGACCTTCCCCGATGAGAAGTCAACCTCTACCAGGAGTCCCTCTGTAAGGTTGCCGGCTGAACACCTGATCGGAACGGCGCCACACCCTCTCAGGGTATTGAAAAAGATGGGCGCTATCTTGGAGGCCATTACCACACCGCCACGGCGCTTATTCGGTGTATATGGGATGTCCTGGCCGATCCACCAGATAAGTGAATTCGATGCTGATTTCCTGCTGCTTCCGGTCCCCACAACATCGCCTGCAAAGAGGATTGGAAGGTTCGGATTTTCTCGTTTGATGTTCTCCAGCCTGGTGAGAAAATCCTTTTCATCGGGGCTGATAGAAAGCATGGAAAGCGCGTGAAGGGGGATATCGTCCCTTGTGCCGGCTTCCTGCGCGGGAGAGAGAAAATCGGTATTGATTTCACCTGATGTTCTGGCAACTACACAAGTCATTTTCTCAGGGAGCGGTTCCAGGTTGTCGAACCATTGCCCCGATGCCCAGCTTGCCAGGATACGGGCGGCGAATTCATTCCCCTTTTTAACCAGATCCGAGATCTCCGTTACCTTGAGCGGGGAGATCAGGATCAGAAGACTCAGATGCCGGGCAGCCAGATCGGCTGTTTCTTCGTCCATTTCCAGCGCGTCAACCAGATGCGGGATATTGGCTCCTCCACCCATGTGTCCCAGCATCTGAACAGCCTGAAGGCGACCGATATGAGGCGAATTCTTTTTACCTTTGAGAATGTCTCCCAGCCAGTCAGCCTTGACGTAAGAAGCGTCCGTCACGCCCGGAGAAACTCGTTCGCCCAGGAGATATACCAGAGACCCGACTGTATCCTTCTGTCCCGGAAGGACGAGAGCCCCCGGGTCAAGGTTCTCTTCAAGGAGAGCGTCGCACACCGCGGCAGTCTGTTCCTCGTTCAGGGGAAGGGGCGGAATGCCATTTGATTCACGCTCTTGCGCATTTTTCAGATATTGTGAAACGAAGTGTTCCAGGGAAGCCATAGACGTCCTCCTTGCTTACAAAGAAAAAATCTGGTGCTTTATTTCATGTTTTCTCATGGCCGGGAGAGAACATTGTTATATAAGTGTTTGTAATTTAAGAGGTAACTAGAAACCAGTAACCAGAAACTAGAAACCGCAGCCTTGCGGCTGCTGTATATTGTATACAATCTTACGGGGTTGGTGTAAAGAAAGTTCCATGTTCCAAGTTCCAAGTACAAGAAACTGTAACGTTGTAACCTTGTGATTAATTCGGTTTTTTTCAGGTTTTTTGAGTGAAGTTTATTTTGATGGCGAGTTATTATTGATTTTTCTTGAAACTAGAAACCAGAAACTAGAAACCAGAAACTAGTTATTACTCCATAACCACTTCGATCTTCGACTTTGAACGAAGATCAACAACGAGTTTTGAGATCATGGTTTTGGCTTTTGCACGCCTTATTCTGGCAACGATATAATCTTTTACATCGTCTAAAGTGCGCACTGAGGAAGGATTCTTCTCGGTTACCTGGATAATATGATATCCGAGTCTCGTCTTTATGGGTTTTGTAATTTCACCAACGGATATGGCGAAAAGGTTGCTGTCGATCACTCGGGGCATGCTGCCCTTCTGGATCAGTCCCATTTCTCCGCCTCTGCTTCCACCGTAGGTAGCACGCGAGTATTTAAGGGCGAGTTCCTTAAAATCTGCGCCGTTAGATGCCTCACGGTGGATCTTCACAGCTTTAGAGTAGGCGGATTCGGATTCTTCGGGTTTTTTCCAGGACCTTACCCTAATGAGAACCTGCCTCGCGCGTACGCTCTCAGGGGTCGTGAAACGGGATAAATTGCGCTTGTAATATTCCATGATCTCCCTATCCGTGACCGGTACACGGGAATAAACCTCCTTTTCCAGATACCTGTTTATTACAAGGTTTCTGAAGATGCTCCTTTTAAGGTGCTCTTGAGGTGTCTTATTGCATGCCAGTGCGGCAGCAAGCTTTTCCTCGCTTCCGGCTTTCAGTACTTCTCTTCGGTAGCGTTTCTCGGTTTCTTCCGACAATCCTGTGAATTTTTCCTTAAGCCCCTCCTGGTAGAGAAGTTCGATATTGATCAGGCGATCCAGGGTCTGTCTGCTGGCCCTGCGTAGTGAGACCTTTATTTTTCCTTGTGCGGAGCCGATCATGATGGTTCCGGAACGGGCCTGTTCGGATTCCATGGCATAGAAGAGATCGTGCTTCTGGATAGGGATCCCGTTGACAAAAGCGACCGGTGTCGTCCTTTCCTGGCTCGACAACACTTGTGTGGGGAGGATCAGTGATATGAATACGAAAATTGTCAGGTAACGGTAATGCATATGACTGGATAAATTTTACCTGCGGTAAGGTTTGCTTTATGAAGTTAGAATATATATTGGCTCAGGTCAACCTGGCCTGGTTTGAGAACAGGAAGAGGGGCGTCCTTTCAAGCACGCCCCTCCTGAGTTAGCATCTATACTACCGAGAGTCTTTTGTCAACGGTTAACAATAATTGGGTTGCAAAAAGTCCGTGAGCGGCTTTTTGCTTCGCGGGAAGCGAAAAGCGTCGTTTCCGCTTCCCTCACGAATCCATAACTATATATTAAGGTTATGGATTCGGGCGCCCACGCTCGGGCGCGATGATAGCGATGTTTAATTGTGTGGTTCATCTCCAATTATTTTTTGTTGTTCGGATCACTGGGGAGCCGACTGTTCGGATGGGTTGGACTGCGGGAGCTTTATCTCTACTTCTGCCCTGGAGGAGAGTTCTCTTATTTTGGTCCCGATCAGCTCGTTGATACGTCCATTTCTTAACGTGGTGATCAGACGTTCTGATGTCTCCTCGAAGGGCACGGTAGACTTTTCCTTTCTGTCTGTGACTTTGATAACATGATAGCCATAGGTTGTGAGAACGGGGTCGCTGATCTCGCCTTTTTTCATGGAAAACGCTGCATTCGAAAAGGGCTTTAGCATCCCCCCTCGTTCGAAAAAGCCCAGGTCTCCACCGTTTGGACCGGTTGGGCCCTCAGAGTGCATTCTGGCGAGCTCTGAAAAATTCGTTTCGCCTTTTCTGGCGGTCGCTGCCAGCTCCAGGGCCTTCTTTTCAGCCTCCTTCCTTATTTTCTCATCGTCACTTTCAGAGGATTTTATCAGGATGTGACTTGCTCTGACCTCCTCCGGTGTTATGAAGTTATCCGGATTCTGGTCGTAAAACTCTCTGGCTTCGGTTTCAGTTACATTGACTTTTCTTGCGATTGTTTCAGCAATGAACTGCTGGATGGTGAATTGCCTGCTTATATTCTTCCTCAGTGTTTCTTCATCGTAACCCCTTTTTTTAATCACCGCCTGGAACTCTTCAGGTTTGTTGTACTGGGACGAGATATCGGTAAACGCTTTTTCGATATCTTCTGCTGAAGCAATGAAACCTTCCCTGATCGCTTCCTGGTACAGCAGTTCACCGGTGATAAGCTGGCCCAGAACGTTTGAAGCGAAGTTGCCCATTAACTCATTCATCGGAGTTTGGGCCAGACCCATTCCTAATGCTACATTTTGAATTGCTGTTTCCAGATCGGCCATGGAGATAGTTGTTCCATTTACGATCGCAGCTGGAGCGTCAGGTTTTGAAGGGATCTCATCACCCGGTTTCGCGCCCACGTCCGAACCTTTTTCACAGGATGTTATGAGGATGATAAACAGTGATGCGATCAGCAGTGCTGCCAGTAATCGAGTGGTTTTCATGTGAATGTATCCTTTCCTTTATAGGTTGATTTCAATATTGACAGGGTCGTAAAAAAGTCCATCCATGGCTTTTACTCAACGGAAAGTGAAAAGTGTCATTTCCACTTTCCTTTCAAATCAAGCCGGGGTTTTGGTGAATCACGAAGCGAAGCTCAGAGGGGGTTGCGAAGGCGAGTGATTACACCCAAAACCCCGGCCTGATCTGCATTTGGTTCTCCAGGGTTCCGGTAAAAGGTCCTGAAGCGAAGCTAAAAGGGGGTTGCGAAGCCGAAGGGGCTTTTACCGGAACCCATTTATTACATTCACCATCAATCGAAAAGCCTGGCCTTTGCTATGGGGTATCGCCTGCCAAGGCCGAAAGCTTTCCAACTCACCTTTATTCCCGGTGCAGCCTGTTGTCTCTTGTATTCATTCCCCTCAACGCTGTTTAAGATCCGGGTGACCAGTTCCTCGTCGAATCCCTCGGCCACAAGCTCTTCGGGTGTTTTGTGATCCTCGATGTAACCTTTCAGGATGGGATCGAGAATATCATAAGGCGGAAGGGTATCTGTGTCCTTCTGATCTGCCCTGAGTTCTGCTGACGGTTCCCTGGTAATGATACGAAGCGGTATAATTTCAACATCCCTGTTGATATGTTCAGACAGCCTGTATACTTCACCCTTGTAAAGATCTGATATAATCGCGAGACCGCCAGACATATCTCCGTACAGCGTACAGTATCCGGTGGCAAGCTCTGATTTATTACCGGTAGAAAGTACCAGATGGCCGAATCGGTTTGAGAGAGCCATCAGGATATTTCCCCTTATTCTGGCCTGGATATTCTCCTCAGTAACGTCATCAGGAAGCCCCTCAAGTCCTTCATTCAAGTTCTCAAGGTATGTGTCGTAGATGTCAGTGATAGGTATGGTTTTCGTTTTCAGACCCAGGTTGGAGGCCAGGGAAAGAGCATCCTCTATGCTCTCGGGAGCCGTATAGGGAGACTGCATGAGGACACCAAGAACATTTTCGGCCCCGAGGGCCTTTACAGCCAGTACAGCTGTGAGGGAGGAATCGATCCCTCCTGATAGCCCCAGCACTGCTGATGGAAATCCGCATTTCATAGCATAGTCACGCAGGCCTGTAACAAGTGCTTTCTGAAGGGTGTCCATGTCATCAAGATGGGGCGGCTCACCTACAGGTCCGGGCAGATCTTCCAGGTCCACTGTTATCATCTGCTCCTCAAATCCTTCGGCCATCGCCACAATATCACCGTTGACATCAAGAACCATGCTGCGACCGTCGAATACAAGAGAATCGTTGCCCCCTACCGTGTTAACGTAAAGGACCGGTACCTTGTAGCGCCTGGCTATGTTCGAGAGCATCTGAAGCCGCAGGTTGCCCTTGCCCTGGCTGTAAGGGGAGGCAGCGATATTAATAAGCGGGGAGGGTGTTATTGCCATGTAATCCTCAACCGGATCCGTATGGTACAGGCGTTCGTGCCAGAAGGTCTTGTCGTTCCAGACATCTTCGCAGATCGAGATGCAGAACTGCTTATCGGCTATCGTGACCTGTGTCATCTGCTTTCCAGGTTCGAAGTTCCTGCTCTCGTCGAAGACATCGTAGGTCGGCAGGAGGATTTTTCTATGGATGCCGGTGACTCTGCCGCGGTGAATTATCACGGCAGCGTTATGGTTACCCTTTCCCTTACCAGGGCTATTAGTGGGAATTATCGTTCCAACGATCAGAGCGGTATCCAGGTCGACTGAGCGATCCAGGAGGAAGGCCAGGGAATCTGCGGCCCGCTCTGAAAACTGCCTGTTTTCGATGAGATCCAGAGGAGGATACCCGGTGAGGCATAGCTCCGGAAAGATCGCAAGGGATACGCCCGCAACGTTTGCCTTTTCAACATCAGTAAGAATCTTCTGTGCGTTAGCGTAGAAGTCACCGACAGTAGTATTTATCTGGTGCAGGGAAACTTTCATGAATGTGAAATCTTTAAAGGTAAGTTCAACTCGTGTCAACCAGAATCGAGGTAAAATAATCCTTAAGTTAAAAAAAACAATGGCAAATATAAACACACAAGTGTAGAAATATTACACATAAATAGTTTCAGATCTGCTCGTCAAATCTCTTTTTCATTATATTTCAGTTATTTATCAGCTTCTTAGTATCTGGCACACAACTTGCCTTGATAACCTTCAGTAGCGCGAAAGCCTTGGAGTACCCTGAAGAAGCCTTTGATCTTCCAAGGCAATGTCGACCAGCTTAATACTTGACGGACTCGCGAAAAGTCCATCAGGCAGGATGCAGCAGCGTATGCACCCTGTGGTAGTTGAAACATCTGGCGGATCGTAAAATGGTTCAACAAAATTTTTTTCGAGGTTATCAATAATTAGTTCTGGAAACAGAGTGGCGCTGTGCAAAATTTGGGCAATGTGGAGGTGTAAGTGAAAAGAATTTACGCAATAGAGGAAGTCTGCATTGGCTGCAGACTCTGCGAAATATACTGCCAGGTCGAACACTCAAGGTCCAAGAACACAATAAAGGCCTTCAAAGAGGAAGTACCACCACCGTCGAGGATAATCGTGGAAGAAGAAGGACCGGTCTCCTTTGCCTTGCAGTGCAGGTACTGCACTGAGCCATACTGTGGGTATGCTTGTATTTCGGGGGCCATTTACCAGGATGAACAGACAGGTGAGATCATACACGATCCGGATAAGTGTATCGGATGCTGGACATGCATTCTTGCATGCACCAAAGGCGCGATCTGGCCTGATCTGAGAGAGCGGCGTGTCGCCGCGAAGTGTGACATGTGTCCTGAAAGGGAAAACCCGGCCTGTGTGGAGATGTGCCCTAATGAAGCGCTGTATATAGTCGATGAGGACTGATGGGCTCTGGGCTAACAAACAGCACTACAACCTTACTCTCCTTACTCTTCCTCTCCCCCTTGGCGCGACGAAGCTTTACGCGAAGGCGGCTGGCGGGAGAGGAAGCCTGCCGTTGTTGAAAAACTTTGAATGGCAGGCGAGGAGAGGGGGATATATTTTCACCCTCCCCTTTGTCCCCTCCACTTCGACAGGCTCAGTGCAGGCCGTCAAGGGAGGGGTGAAAATAAGAAATCTAATATCCAATTTCTTGAAACGTGAAACTTTAAACCTGAAACCAGGTCCTATCAAAGAGGGAGAAACAATGTGTAAACCCGAGTGGGAAAAATTGATGGATCCGGAGTCTGAACTGCCCTTCAAGCTGGAAACATGGGTTGATCTCGCACCATTCGAGCGGACCCTGGGAATGAAAATTGAAACCGCCGGAAACGGAGAGGCGGTTCTTTCGATGCCGTTCACGATCAAGCTGGCCCAGGGTGTCGGCCTGCTTCATGGCGGGGCGATAACGGCTCTTGCGGACACCGCAGCCGCTATGGCCATAAAAACCCTCCTTAAGGAGGGCACCCACTTTGCCACTGTGAGCCTGGAGGTCGACTTTCTTGCGCCTGTTCGCGAGGGAGAAGTCAAGGCGATAGCAAGGGCGGAGCCTTCTCTGGAAGAGGATAGGGTCTTCGTCAGCAGTGTTGATGTGCTGGATGAAGGTGGCATGGTGGCGGCTACATTTGAGTCGATCTTCAAAGTGGCACGTTAAGAGTGAGAACTGAATTCATCCTGGATGAACTTATACGCCTTGCCGACCAGCTGGATGTCCAGATCAGAAGAGAAGCGCTGGGTGATGATGAGGTTCCGGCTGAGAGCGGCCTGGCTCACCTTGACGGGAGGCCAGTCATCTTTCTGGACAGGCGTCTCGAAACTGTAGAGGCGGTGGGTGTGCTGGTAAGGGAGCTTGCTAAATTCAGGATGGATGATATCTACATAAAACCGGCTATTAGAAAGCTCTTTGAAGATATAGAGGGGGGTGGCTGAATCACCCGGCAGGTTTGAACCAGACCTGGGTCACATAATCCTCAAGGAATTCGATCTCTTCGCAGTTCAGACCATGACCATTTAGCCTGTCTTTTATATGTGTGGAATCAGCATAATCAATGCCGGACAGGACCATGGTCCCGCCTTGGCTGAGGAGAGAGAAAAGCGAACCTGAGTTACCAAGAATTATATCGCCATAGATATTGGCCAATATCAGATCAAAAGCACAGTCCGGCAAGATGCAGTCGAGGTTTCCACAGAAAATCAGCACTTCTTCCCTGACGCCGTTAAGTTCGGCGTTATTGGCAGCCGCCAGCGCTGCGTCCTGTTCAATGTCGAAGGCGACGATCATATCAGAGCCCAGCGAGGCGGCAGCCAGAGACAGGATACCGGTTCCTGTGCCGAAATCAAGGACTCGCAGGCCGGCAAGAGGACCCATCTTCTCCATCTTTTCGATACAGTTTGCAGTTGTTTCATGCTGACCTGAACCGAAAGCCCTTCCGTAGCCGAGAACGATCCTGAAACGTCCATCTTCCAGAACGCTATGCCCCTTCGGGACTACGGTAAATTTCTCCCCCACGTTAAAAGGGGTGAAGACCCTACTCATCATTAATCGAAAAACGCCCCACATTCCATCGAAGTGTCCACTCCGCGAGATAGGAATAGGCCACGGGGATGACGAGCAGGGTCAGGAGAGTGGAAAAGACCAGGCCCCAGATAATTGAATCGGCCATAGGCTTCCATACCGGAGATGCGCCCCCGAGGGAGAGGCTCATAGGAAGCAGCCCCAGGATCGTGGTCAGGGATGTCATAATAACCGGCCGCATCCTGACTATGCCCGACTTGACTATGGCCCTGTAAAGGGATATCCCGGATTCCCTTTTCTTGTTGATGAAATCCACTAACACCAGGGAGTCGTTGACCACAATTCCCGCAAGAGCTATGACCGCCACGAACGCCACAAGGGAAAAGGGGTGTCCGTTAACAAGCAGCCCTGATATGACACCAATGAAGGCGAACGGAACGGTGAGCATGATGACCAGAGGCTGGAAGAAGGACTGGAACTGTACTCCCAGGATCATGTAGACGAGAAAGAGAGCGACCACAAAAGCCCGCATCAGGCTGGCGAAACTCTCCTGGGTCTTCTCATATTCTCCCCCCTGCTCGATCTTGAAATTTGGATATTTAGCCAGGAGCTTGTCTAAATGGGGAGTAAATGCCAGGTTTGCCTTGGTGGATGTGGTTGTGTCCGTATCTATATCAGCGGTTACCCGCACTGTTCTCTCAAAGTCCCTCCTGTAGACGCGGGCAGGCCCCGGGCCGAATGTGACTTCAGCGAAATTCCTGATGGGGATCAGATCACCTGCGGGTGAAGTGATCTTCATCGAACCCAGAGCGGCGGGGGTGCTTCGGTCCTCACCTGAAAGCCTGACGACTATATCCACTTCCTCGTCTCCGTCCCGGAAGATGGACTCTGTCAGTCCGTCGTTGGCTGCCCGGATCTCTGCCCCGATAATTGTGGCGGACAGTCCGTACCGGGCTGCCCTGGCCTGGTCAACCTTTATGGAGAGCTGGTTCTTTCCTGGCTGGTAGTCGTCCTTGATGTCCTTTACTCCCGGGATCCCCTTCAGTATCCCTTTAATTTCTGAAACAAGAGGTTCCACACCTTCGAGGGTCTTACCCTTTATCTGTACCGCCAGCGGCTCTCCCACCGGGGGTCCACCTTCAAGCTGGTGGAATTCAATGGACCTTATCCCTGAGATTATTCCGATCCTGGCGCGAAGATCCTCGATAATTTCCTCGATGGTTCTTTCCCTTTCCTCCTTTTCCACCAGGTCCACCATGACCTCTCCAACATTCGTTCTCCTGGTGACCCCGTACTCTCCATAGATAATGCCTGTATTTCCCAGCACCGCGGAAACTTCCTTGCCCGAAAGGGTCAACGCCACCTTTTCCACAGATTGGACAATACGGTCCATCCCCAGAAGAGAAGTACCCTCAGGCGCGTGCAGGCGGACGGAGAACTGGGAAAACTCCTCGTCGGCGAACATGTCGACACCAAGATAGGGAATAAGCATAAGGCCGAGTATGGCAAGAGTCAGAACAGTGGCCACAATTATACCCCGGTTCCTCAGTGCCAGAAATATGAATTTCTGATAGATCCTCTGGAGAAATCTTATAAAACGGTCCCCCACAGGGGGCTTCTTAAGGGGCCTGCCAAAATCGGCCATGTGACTGGGCAGGATGAAAAGGGCCTCAAGAAGAGATGCAGACAGGGCGATGATCACTATTTTCGGGATATAGGATAGAAACTCACCGACAATACCCACCATCATCATCATGGGAAGAAAAACTGCCATAGTTGTCGTCACAGAGGAGATGACCGGCGCCGCCACCTCCCCCGCGTACCTTGCGGCGTCGAAGGGTTTGAGTCCCTGCTCCAGATACCTGTAGATGTTCTCAATGATGATGATGGCGTCGTCCACGACTATGCCCAGCACCAGTACAAGGGAGAACACGGTAACTCCATTCAAAGTGATCCCCATCCATCTCATCATTGCAAAGGTGAGAAGGAAGGAAAAAGGTATGCCCAGGCCGGCTATGATCGCGTTTCGGAAGCCTATGAAAAACATAAGAGCGATGACTACCATCAGCAGGCCGATGAGGGCATTATTCTTGAGGACACCCATGGAGTCGTCTATCAGTATGGTCAAATCGTTTATGTATTTAGCGTCAGGTGGATTGGCCATTCCTGACAAGTACTCGCTGACGACCGAACGGGTGGCGTTTACAACGGCGTGAGTGTCGAAATCCTTTTCCTTGAGAATAGACAAGCTCACGGCGGGGTGCGCGTCCAGTCTTGAGTACGTGGATGGATCTTCGAAGGTGTCAACTACTGTTCCGATATCCCTGATGCGTACTACATCTCCAGGGGCATTTGTCCGCACTATCGTTGCAGGGATCTCCTCTATGCTTCTGTATTCGCCCACTGTACGCACCAGTATCTCTTCACGTCCCACATCGATCTTCCCGGCGGGGATATCACGATTACGCATTGCGATGGCGCTGGAGATCTGCTGAAGGGAAAGGCGGTACCGCTCGAGGCTTGAGCGGTCAACATTTATCCAGATCTCTCGCTCTCTTACGCCGGCAAGATCCACAGAGGAGACTCCGGGAATATCCTCCAGCTTGTCCTGGAGGTCCTGTGTGATCTTCTTCATGGAAGGTTCCGGCAGGATGGATGAGGACAGTACTACGGTGATAACCGGCCAGCCGGAAGTGTCCAGCTCAAGGATGACCGGATCTTCAGTCTCCTCAGGAAGATCGTTGATCTTGTCAACCTCGTCCTGGATGTCCCTGACCCTCTCCTTGATAGGGGCGCCCGTCCTGAACTCAACAACGATACTGGAGAGGTTCTCCTGGGAGGTGGAAATAACACGCTCCAGATCCTTGACGTTCCTGATAGCATCCTCGATGGGGATGGTGACGAGTTTCTC
>QIFJ01000132.1 GCA_003229755.1 Pseudomonadota bacterium | reverse complement strand
CCTGACAAGAGGGAGAGGGATTTACGCCCATAATCCGACACGCCGGTACGCCGTTACGTCTCAACCACCCCCGCGAGCTTGACCACTTCTTCCGCTATCGCCATTGAAGCAGTCAGGCCCGGCGATTCGATGCCGTAAAGGTTCACCAACCCGGCAATGCCATGGGTCTCAGAGCCCTGGATCATGAAATCAGCGGCCTCTTCATCAGGACCCACGATCTTTGCCCTTATGCCGGAATAGTCCGGATTCAACCCTGTGTCAGACAGACCCGGCCAATACCTTCGTATCGAATCGGAGAAGGCACTGGCGCGACCCGGATCCACAGCGTAGTCCACAGAATCGACCCACTCTGTATCCGGCCCGAAACGGACCTTGCCTGCGAGATCAAAGGTCAGATGAATGCCCAGCCCCCCTTCATCGGGAATGGGATATATCAGATGTTCAAAAGGGGCACTGCCCGAGAGAGCGAAATAGCTGCCCTTGCACATAAAGGACGGTGGGATGCTGCCGTCGGAAATCCCCTCTATGGAATGGGCTACATCAGAGGCGTGTATTCCCCCGCAGTTAATTACAGTCCTGCACAGGACGGTCATTGGCTCGGAGCCGCCCACCTCGAGAACGATGCCGTCGTCCAAAATGCGTCCGCCTTCTACCTTCGTACCCAATACCAGTTCGGCTCCGCTATCCTTGCTATCTGCCAGAAACTCCTCCATAAGGGAATGGCTGTCGATGATGCCGGTGGAAGGCGACAGAAGGCCTGCCGCGCAATTTAACTCCGGCTCCAGACTGTCGGCCCCCTTTCCTGTGAGCAAGACGAGATCGTCTACACCATTCTGTTTGGCCTGAGACCTCAGTCTTTCAAGGTCCTGGACCTCCCCCTCGTCCGAAGCAACTATGATCTTTCCTATTCGTTCGTAGTTGATCCCCCGCTCGGCACAGTATTGATAGAGTAATTGTTTCCCCCTGACGCACAATTTTGCTTTGAGGCTTCCGGGCAGATAGTAAATTCCGGCGTGGATTACCTCGCTGTTCCTGGATGACGCCTCGTTACCGATGCCCTCTGTAGCTTCGAGGATGAAAACCTCACGGCCCGACATTGCCATGACGCGGGCCACGGCAAGGCCTATTACACCGGCGCCTATTACTATACAGTCGAGTTTGTCCATTTTTAGTAGTTCCAGCTTCCATGTTCCAGGTTCCAGGTTAACTGATCCAAGATCCAAAATCTCTGATCGTAATGCATAATGAGTGATTGGTGATTAGTAGAACCAGGTAACAGGCACAGGGCCTACAACTAGTACCTCAACCTTACTCTTCCTCTCCCCTGGTGGGAGAGGGATTTACCCCCATACCCCGTTACGCCGATGCTCCGATACCATGGCCGGAACCCTGGATAATCAAATGCAATCAGGCCGGGGTTTTGGTGAATCACGAAGCGAAGCTAAAAGGGGGTTGCGAAGGCGAGTGATTACACCCTAAAACCCGGCCTTTCGAATTTCCAGTTTCCAATCTCCAATTTCTAATGCTCTAATGTTCTACCCCGATTCCCCGTTTCTCCCCTTCACCCCTTCTGCCTCTTTCCTCCTGCCTCCTGCCTGATTTTTTGCGCCCTGCGCCCTGGTTTTTTCCTTCGACTTCGACTGCGCACTTCGACTGCGCTAAACCCCCATCCACCCTGGCTGTCCCTCCGTCAGCAGCACCCTACGCCCCCCTCCCCTCTCCCATACTGCAACGAGGCTGGCGTCAAACACAACGAAATCATGGTGGAAGGGCGCAACCGTCACACCGCCGAAGGTGTGAT
Organism: Pseudomonadota bacterium; assembly: GCA_003229755.1. Classification (GTDB taxonomy): domain Bacteria; phylum BMS3Abin14; class BMS3Abin14; order BMS3Abin14; family BMS3Abin14; genus SZUA-178. Next base: position 5,560 of record QIFJ01000132.1, on the reverse strand, counting down.
TGTCACCGAAGGCGACATGGACCGTTCCCAGGATTTTTTCCGATTCCAGTACAATATCCGGGCGGGTGGCACCTGGATTGGTGCCTATTCCAAGCTCCGCGATGTTCGTATTGTTGGGATGGGCAGAGAAAAGATTGTCCAGCCACCTCACTTCCTCAGACTCATCCCCCTCCACTGATATTGCCTTGCCCTTTTCTATACTTATCGTCAACGGCGATCTCAGCTTCGATACGTCGCTCCACTCCACCACCAGTTTACCCTCAGCCGTGCCCTCAAGGGGCGCTATGAAGACCTCTCCCGCCGGAAGGTTCCCGAAAGACCCCGGGATCGTTAGCATACCGTCGTCAGGTTTTACAGGGCGCCCGGTTATCCCAACAACCAGATCGGTACCGTTCGGTGCTTTTATCTCGCATTTATCGGCGCCTTCCATCGCCCTTGCCAGGGTTTGTGTTGATACAACCAGCTTTCCCCAGTCGACTTCCATGCTGGTGAAGAACATCTCACGCGCGAATAACGGCATGCTTGCATACCTTACATTGCCAAAGGTGGTGAGCAATTTCCTGAAGCCGGTGTGGCTGGTAGAGTAATGCGTCAAGGCAACAACGGTTTGGACAATTTCGTCTGATATCTCCTCCGTTATGGCCCCTGCCCTCACCATGTCTTTTTCATCGCCACTCTTTCGCAGGATCCTGCCCAAAACCCCGTCTTCTTCCAGCTTCAAGACCCCGTTTTCGCCGAAGGCCGCTTCCCATGCCTCGTAGGGCGGCTCCATACCGTGGCCGCCGACAGGATTGAAGATCAGGGTTTCGGTCTTTGGATGCACAATTTCCGTCAGGGAGGATAGTTCTTCCACCAGTTCAGCCGATCCACCATCAGGCCCCCTGTCACCGAGCAGCAGTAGCCTTTCATCTTTCCTGAGCCCGAGGTTTACTACAAGCAGAGACCTGAATGCCTCCAGAATGCTCCTCTTTCCCGGTGACATGCTAAGCTCCTTTCTCGGAATCACGGAGTCCCAGCTGCTTGATCTTCCTGTGAAGATTGCTGCGCTCCAGACCCACTTGCTGGGATGTGCGCGATATGTTCCAGTCGTTGTCAAAGAGACGGTCGAGGAAAAAGTCCCTTTCGAACTGCTCTTTGGCCCGGCGGTAATCCACTATGTTTTTTCCGGTGGAGCTGTCCTTTGGGCCCGGTTTAGGTTCCCTGACAGAAACAGGGATCAGCTCCAGGTCAACCGTGTCACCCTTCGCCAGAATAACAACCCTTTCAACAACGTTTTTCAGCTCCCTTACGTTGCCGGGCCAGAAATATGAAACCATAGCCTGAAGCGCCTTCGGTGAGAATCTCAGTTCAGGCTTGCTGTACTGGGTCCCTAATTCCTGTACGTAATTTTCTACTAGTGGTGGAATATCATCCCTTCTTTCCCTTAACGGAGGCAGCAGGAAAGGAAAAACATTCAGCCGGAAGAAAAGGTCTTCCCTGAACCTGCCCGAGGCAATCTCTTCTTCGAGGTTCTTGTTAGTGGCCGCTATAATGCGAACATCCACCTCCACAGACCTGTTGCCTCCAACCCTCTCGAAACTCTTTTCCTCCAGGACCCTCAGTATCTTGGCCTGGGTCGCCAGGCTCATATCCCCTATCTCGTCCAGTAAGAGAGTTCCGGCGTTGGAGAGGTCGAACTTACCCAGCTTCCTGGAGGTTGCACCGGTGAACGCACCCTTCTCGTAGCCGAACAGCTCGCTTTCGATAAGGGTTTCGGGTATGGCAGCGCAGTTCACCGCAATGAAAGGAGCCTGGTTTCTCCTGGAGTGCTTGTGTATGGCTCTGGCCAGGAGTTCCTTGCCGGTCCCGTTCTCACCAGTTATCAGGATCGATGCCTGTGTGGGAGCAACGATACTCACCTGTTCCATGATACCCTTCATGACTTCGGATTCTCCTACAAACTCTGAAGCATCGTCATGGGTGCTCCTCAGGGCCCGGTTTTCCTCAACCAGGTTTCTCTGACTGAGAGCGTTTCTGAGCACAAGAGCCAGACGGTCTATACTGAGGGGTTTTTCCAGGAAGTCATAGGCTCCCAGCTTGGTGGCCTTGACTGCCGTTTCTATGGTTCCGTGACCCGACATGATTATCACCGGCAGGTCCTGGTCAAGCTGCTTTATTCCCTTCAGAACCTCGATACCGTCCATACCCGGCATCCAGACATCCAGGAGTACAGCATCCAGCTTTTCCGAGGCCACCCTTGCAAGAGCGTCCACTCCCTCCTCAGACGCGATCACTGTGTATCCTTCATCCTGAAGTATGGCCTTTACACTCGTCCGGATCCCGCTTTCATCATCTACAACGAGTATCAGCCCTTCGGTACTCTTCACGGCTATCACCTCCCTGGCTTCCTCCGAGGTCTCGGTTCAATGTTCACCGGTATCTTGACAGTAAAAACGCTTCCCACGGGCATGTTCATCTCATATGTAATTTCACCACCGTGTTCCTCAACTATCCTTTGCGTAATGGCCAGCCCGAGTCCGGTACCGTCTTTCTTGGTAGAAAAATATGGTTCGAAGATCCTGTCATGAAACTCCTCGTCAACACCTGTGCCTTCATCCGAAACTGTAATGGAAACCATTCCCTCATCCACGAGGAGCTTTGTTGTAACACTTACTCCTCCCTGCCCCCTGTCCCTCACAGCCTGATAAGCGTTCTCCAGCAAGTTTATCATGACCCTTCGAATATGCTCCCTGTCGTAACTGATCTCTAGAAGATCCGGTTCCAGATCCATCTCCAGATCGTACGCCAGATCTCTCCTTCCCGAAAACAGGGCGCATGCCTCCCGAATAGTCTCATTGATATTGCTGACTTCAGGCTGCAGCACCGGCAGCCTGGCAAACTTTGAAAACTCGTCCACGAGACCTCTCATGCCTTCCACCTCCCGGATAATGGAATCCGTGCATTCGGTGAGCAGATCCTGTCTCTCACTCTCCAGCGTTCCCTCCAGGCGTCGTCGGAGCCTTTCCGCGGAGAGCTTAATAGGTGTCAGAGGGTTTTTGATCTCATGAGCTATGCGTGTGGCCACCTCGGACCAGGCAGCTTTCTTCTGCGCATCCATCAGTTTCGTCATATCCTCCAGGACCATGACCGTTCCCGGCGGGCTTCCCTCAAGGTCGTCAAGCTTGCTGACGTTTATCAATAGAACGAGGGGTTTTCCCTGTACGATTATGGGGATCTCCCTTCTGACCGACCTCCTGCTCGCGCCTTCCAGTTCCGCAAGCAGCCTCTCAATAAGCCTGACGTGTTCCGGGCTGAGCATCTTCGTATACGGTCTGCCAAGAATGTCTTCTGATCTGACACCGAACATGATCTCGGCTGCACGGTTAAAGGTGTTAACAAGACCCTCCGGATCGATAGATATGACTCCGGTTCCAACGTTCCTCAGGACCGTCTCGATGTACCTTCGCCTCTCTTCGTTCTCAAAATAGGACTGTTCCAGATCCTGGTGGGCTTTTTCCAGTTTCTGCCGTCCTGTCTGAAGTTCTTCGGTCATCCTGTTGAATGCTTCGATAAGAATCCCCACCTCGTCGTGTGACTCGCTCTCTACCCTTACCGACAGGTCTCCTGAGGCAACCTTTTCCGCGCCTTCTGCAAGTTTCCCTATCGGTATTGTGATACCCCTTGCCAGGTAGAATCCGAGCCACGTTGCTGAAAACAGGATAAGCATGGCAAGGACAAGGAGATAAACAACGTAATTCATTTTGATGGGGCGTTTCTGCAGCTTCATCTCGGTGTACCCCCGATAGGTGACCGCCAGTTGATCCGCCTTCGATGAAATATCTTCGGGGAGATGAAGCGACACAACAACAGCACCCTGTCCTTTAGATGTCATGACCGGGGCGGAGGCCTTGATAAACTCTCCTTTTTGGGCGCTTACTATACTGTCGATGACCCTGCCAACTATACCGCTCTGCACCAGGCTGTCCCCGGGGTCGGTGATCATCTGGGGAACCTGATCATCCCAGGACCGTGCCAGATGTTCACCCGTCGGACCATATACCTCTACGGTGGAGAGGGCGTACTCCCGCCTCAGGCGCTCCACCTGATCCTGAAACTCCTTTCCCTCAAGGGTTGTTCCCAGCCTCTCGGATACTCTCTGGGCCATTGTCCTGGTCCTGTTGGTCAATGTGGAGTAGTAATTCTGGGTAACTGAAACCGCTGATTCCATTGCCTGTTCCACATCGAGATTGAACCAGAAGTCAATGCTGTCTGTGATAAAACCTCTGGCCACCGAAAACAGAAGGACTGTGGGGATCAGAGTGAAACCCACAAATATGATGACAAGTTTCGTCCTGAGGTGGTATCCGAACACCTTCTGGCGACCCTCGTAAAACAGCTTGATCGCGTTTCTGGCAAGAAGGAAGATCAGGATGGTCAATAGCAGGATGTTCACGTTGATAAGGAAGAAAACGAAAAGATTCCCGCCCTTCGGGGTAGCCTGCTGCAGTTCTCTGTAGCGTCCTCCGTAAAAAAGGACCACTATAATAGCCAGCATCAGAACAACAATTGCTGTTGTTCTGGTTCTAGCGTCCTTAATTCTGAAAGATGGCAGCTTCATACAGTTATCCTCAGTATGTAAAGTCTACCTGGTTCCATGGAGTTTCCCTGTTGAAAATGGATGTGAAGAAAAAGAGGTATCCAAAAACCGACGGCAGCTCAGCCGATTTCAGCGTAGCCATAACCCTCACCCTGTATCGTTTATCTTTTCTGAGCTCCCGTAGAGGGAAAAGAGGCCACCGGTAAATGCCCTTCATCCAGGCCAGCGCTTCGGCCTCTTCCCTTGTGGTTTTTTCCATCGGCTCCTTATAGCCCTCCCCCGTGAACTGGTAGACCTGCTTGACAGGATTATACTGAAGGGTATGTGTGAGCTTTTCGCTGCGGACCCTTTTTTCCCCGAAAATAGTTCCTTTCCTTGTCAACCTTATCTTGAAGCTGAACGTCAGGGGGACGCCGCCTTTCAAGGCCTCCTTCATGAATTCATCAAGTTCCGCTGACAAGGTGGCGCTCAGAAGGACATCACTCTCCCCTTCGATCAGGTGAATACTCTCTATAACCGGAGTTTTCTCAGCTGCAACAGCCGTTCCAGTCGAAACTATTAAAACCACCAGTGAGGCGATAAGGAGTGCTGACAGCTTTTTATTGAGGGAGTTAATGGCCATCGAGGCAGATTATAGCACCGCAGGGTTTTACCTCAAGAAAAATGTGTTGTATTTTTGCAACATAAGTTTGGGTATTGAAAGTGCTCTGACCCCACGTCCTCTCCACGTCCACCACGTCTACAAAGCCATCTTTGGTATTAGAAAAATCATTGACAGATCTGCTATCGGCAGGTATACGTATACTGTATATTGTATACCTTAAAGGGCTCCCGGCAAACTAGACAAACCATTTGATTCTTGGGCCAGGTTCTCGTCAGATTGATATATATTCAGGAGGAAAGTCATGACTACAGAGACACCAAAGATCAGTTGGACCTTAACTGACGAGGGCCCGATGCTGGCAACTTACTCCCTTCTCCCTA
>QIFJ01000113.1 GCA_003229755.1 Pseudomonadota bacterium | reverse complement strand
CAACGAGCTACCGGACTGCTCCACCCCGCAACAAGCAGACTCCTGATAACATCGGGCATATCTTTTGTCAAGGATTTCAGGGGCTCCGGGAGAGATCCGCCTTTTTCCCCACGTGAACCCTCCTTATATCCCTTTTCCGATCGGCATCCACTCCCGATTCAATAGCCTCTGCCAGAAGCTGAACAACGTGCACCACCTTAACACCCTCTATCCCATTACGCCTGAGGCCGTCCCTTATATGGAGGATACATGCCGGGCAGGACGTCACAACGGTCCCGGCTCCCGTGTCGCCTATCATGCCCACCTTTTCGTCGTTTATCCTCTTGGAGATATCGTAGTGCTCGATGCTGAAGGACCCGCCCATACCGCAACAGCGGTCTGCGTCCTCCATGGGAACGAACTCTACCCCCGGGATGGATTCGATCAGCCTGACGGGTTCATCCTTTATTCCCTGGAACCTGCCAAGATGGCAGGGGTGATGGTAGGTGACCACCCTTTTCTCCACAGGCCCTGAGAGTTCGTCCTCAGTAAGGCTTGAAAAGACTTTACCTGTCATGAATTCGTTAATGTCGAATATTTTCGATACGAAATTCCCCGCGCGGCCAGGATCTACCCCTCTTTTTTCCAGAAGCCGTGAATAATTTTCCTTCAGGTTGCTTCCACAACTGGCGCAACCGGTGACTATGAGATCCAGGTCGAACTTCTCGAACTCCTCCAGATTCTTTACTGCAAGTTCCCTGGCAGTATCCCCGGCGCCTCCCGCTAAAGCGGGCATCCCGCAGCAGGCCTGATCCTCCGGTACTACTACTGTAGCGCCAGTGGCGGCCAGAAGCTCAATCATAGTAATTCCCATCTCCGGGTAGAAGTAGTTGACCATGCAGCCGGCAAATATTCCTACCCTCGGCCCTGTGCCCTCCCTGACAGTGCCACTCGCAAGTTCAGTAAAGAATCGAGTCGAAACCTCTGGAATAGTTCTATCCTCGGGCACGAGGGGCATGGGAAACCGACGCCGAAGCCCGGCCTCTTGAGGTATCCGGCACAATACCAGCCTCTGGGCCACCCGGCCCGTGCGCATGGCAAGCCTGAAGGTTTTCAGTGCCCCCAGAAGGTGGTTGAGTAAAATACCCTTGCCGGCCTTGATGCCCACATCATCAGCCACCATCTCCCGGGCCTCCAGCATTATGGGAACGGTGGGAACCAGGTTGGGACACGCCTCCTCACAGGCCCCGCACAGGAGACATAGCTCAAGGTACTCCCTGAGGACTCCAGAACCTGCAAGGTTTCCCTCCGAAGCCGCTTCGATAAGCGCCATCTTGCCTCTGGCCGAATGGGACTCTTTCGGAACGACCGAGTATACGGGACAGACTGTATGGCACTTGGCGCACTTGACACATGCCGAACAGCTCTTGATGGAAACCAGCCTGCTTGCTGCCTTATTCATGACAGGATCGTAAAAAGTCCATCCATGGCTTTTTTCGAAGTCATCATTCATAACTTCTCGAAATTTCCCTGCTCTTTGTTGAGGGCTCAAAATCAAAGGTCTTGTACGGATTAAGGATATTGTTGGGATCAAAGGCCATCTTAATGCGCCTCATGAGCTCCATGGATTCAGCACTCAACTCCATGCCCATGTAAGGGGCCTTGGCGATGCCGATCCCGTGCTCTCCCGAGATGGATCCATCCAGACTGACAACAAGCTTAAAAAGGTCTTTCAAAGCACCATCAACCTGGGCCATCTCATCTTTATCTGCCGGATCCACCAGGATGTTCGCATGGACATTGCCGTCTCCGGCGTGGCCGAAGCCCACTATATTGATATTGCGCTCTGCTGCGATCATCTCAATACCCATGACAAGTTCAGGGATTTTCATCCGCGGGACCACAACATCCTCGTTTATCTTCAGGGGTCTAATCTTCATTATGGCGGGGGAAAGGGAGTGCCTCGCCTTCCAGAGGGATTCGGCCTCACTTTCATCCCCCGCTTTCTTTACATAGAGGGCCCCGGCTGATTCGCAGATCTCCTGGAGTATTGATGCCTGCTGATCCACGCTGACCTCATCACCATCTACTTCAATGAGCAGGAGAGCCGCGGCCTCGTCTGAAAGGCCCGGCTCTAGATAATCTTCAACGCACCTGATAGCGGATCTATCCATGAACTCCAGGGTAGAAGGGGTTACGCGGCTGGCCATGATCTTCGCAACAGTCACCGAAGCGGCCTCGATCTCGGGAAAAACAGCCATCAGCGTCCTTACAGATTCCGGCCTGGACAGAAGGCGGAGGAGGAGTTTTGTAATGATCCCTAAAGTTCCCTCGCTCCCCACCAACAGTCTGGTAAGGTCGTAACCCGTCACACTTTTGGCCGCGGCGGAACCAGTGTTGATTATCTCACCCGTAGGCAGAACTACCTCCAGGGCCATTACGTAGTCTCTGGTCACACCGTACTTAACCGCCCGGAGCCCGCTGGCGTTTTCAGCGGCGTTGCCTCCCAGAGTAGAGATATTCATGCTGGACGGGGCCGGGGGGAAGAATAGCCCTACCTTTTCGACCTCATCCTGAAGCACGCCGTTTATCACGCCCGATTCGACCCACGCAGTCATGTTGCCCTCGTCCACCTCAAGTATCCTGTTCAGGCGGTCTGTATTGACTACCAGCCCCCCGGCAACAGCAAGGGAGCCGCCCGTCATTCCTGTTCCCGCCCCCCTGGGCACAACCGCAAACCCCTCAGCATTCGCCAGGCGCAGGATTTCAGAGATCTCGTTCTCGTCTACTGGATGGGCCACCATGTCCGGCAGGTACCGCCGGTTCATGGCGTCGTAGGAATAAAGGTGAAGGTCCTCGGGCTGGTCGCTACAGTATTGTTTACCGACAATCTTTCTTATTTTCTTACGGCTGTTTTGATCAAGAGTCTTTATTTCCACTGCTTTTATCCTTTGATGATACACATCAGTTCCATGTTCCAACTTCCAAGTTCCATGTAAGTGCACTGTTTATAGCTGTACTTTACTTGGAACCTGGAACTTGGAACCTGGAACCAGTTAAATCGTTATTTCTCAGATTCTTCCAGGAATCTGAGTGTACCTTCGTACAGATACTCCAGTGTCTTTGCCGCCACCTCGTCAGGAGAGACCTTGATCTTGGCCTCGCCCGTCTCCATGGCCGACCTTGCCACCGCCGCGGCCACGAGAGGCGGCACCCTGTAGTCCATGGTGCTTGGGATGATATATTCAGGTTTCAGTTGTTTATCGTCAATGTAACCGGCAATCGCTTCTGCTGCCGCTATTTTCATCTGATCGTTTATATTTCTAGCCCTGACATCCAGAGCTCCCCTGAAAATCCCCGGAAAGGCCATGGAATTATTGACCTGGTTGCGGAAATCAGATCTCCCCGTAGCCACTACCGCGGCGCCTGCCGCAGCAGCTTCCTCCGGCATTATCTCAGGAACGGGATTAGCCATGGCAAATACTATCGGGTCTTTTGCCATGCTCTTAACCATTTTTTTGTTAACCGTATTGGGAGCGGAAAGTCCCAAAAATACGTCCGCACCCTTCATGGCATCGGCAGTGCCCCCTTTGATCATCTCCTGGTTCGTGATCCTGGCCATCTCAACGAGAACACGGTTCATTCCCTTTCTTCTACCCTTGAATATAGTCCCAACGATGTCACACAGGATTATGTTCTGCGCCCCTGCCTTCATGAGAAGTTTCGCTGTAGCGATGGAAGCCGCTCCGGCGCCGTTCATCACTACCTTTACATCGGCCAGTGTCTTGCCGACTATCTTGAGAGAATTCAGTAGACCGGCCAGCGTGACGACTGCGGTGCCGTGCTGGTCGTCGTGGAAGATGGGAATGTCCGTTTGGGCCTTGAGCTTTTCCTCTATCTCGAAACATCTGGGCGCCGAGATATCCTCAAGGTTAACTCCGCCGAATGTTGGAGAGATCGCACACACGAGTTCAACTATCTCGTCCACATCCTGGGTACAGACGCAAATAGGGAAAGCCTCAACACCCGCAAAGGTCTTGAACAGGATGGCCTTGCCCTCCATCACCGGCAGAGCAGCGCGTGGCCCGATATTGCCAAGGCCAAGCACGGCACTGCCGTCGCTGACTATGGCAACCAGGTTTCCCTTGCAGGTCAGGTCGTAAACCTTGTCGGGCTCCCTGGAGATCAGGATGCTCGCCTCGGTAGCCTCGGGGGGCAAGTATACCCTGTTGAGGAGGTATTCGTCACGGACTGGAACCTTCACTTTTACCTCGAGAACGCCCTGATACCTGTGGTGCAGATCGATGGATTCTTCGTTAAGATCCATTTTCTTCTTGCGGAGTGGCACGGGAGGAAGGACCGTGTATTCGTTCTCGTAAATGATCTTACGGGTCTTTCTCTCGATCTGGGCCGGTGAGACAGGAACTCTGGCATCGCCGGCATCAATGGCCGTTTCGGCAACTACCCGGGCGAGATCGCAGGCGATCCGAAAATCGAATATGGGAGGAACTATGTTGGCGGGATTCAGCTTGTCTTCACTCACCATGCCGGCGACAACCTCTGCCGCGGCAAGATACATCTGTTCGGTGATCCGCACCGCCCGAACATCAAGAAGCCCGCGGTAGAGGCCAGGAGCTACATAGGCAGAGTTTATTTCGTTGGGATAGTCAGACCTCCCGGAGCCTACTACCACCGCACCGGCCTTCAGGGCCTCATCAGGCATTATTTCCGGAATGGGGTTTGCCATGGCAAAAACAATGGCGCCCTTGTTCATGCTCTTTACCATATCCCCAGACACTATCCCCGGGGCCGAAAGGCCGATGAACACATCGGTTCCTTCCATAATCTCCCTGAGGGAACCGTTTTTCCGTTTACGGTTTGTTTTAAGGGAGATCTCGGATTTGGCCCAGTTCATGGGATGGAGCCGGTAACGGTAAATGGCTCCATATCTGTCGCAGAGCACTATATTCCTGGCTCCAGCCGCAAGCAAAAGATCCGCCGTGCTGATTCCGGCCGCTCCCGCGCCGCTGACCACGATCTTGACTTTCTCGATCCGCTTTTCCACCAACTTCAGCGCGTTGATAAGTGCCGCAAGCACCGCAATAGCAGCTCCATGTTGATCGTTGTGAAATACTGGTATCCTGGTGGCTTTTTTGAGGTTTCTTTCCAGAGTGAAGCACTTGGGAGCAGCAATATCTTCGAGAACTATTCCTCCGAAGCTGGTGGAGAGTCTGAGACATACGTCCACGATCTCGTCGCAGTCCTGGGTATTTAGGGCAATTGGTAGGGCATCCACACCGGCGAAAGTCTTGAAGAACACACTTCTGCCCTCAAGCATGGCCAGGGCCGAACCGGCGCCCGTATTCCCGAGACCATAAACAGCGGAGCCGTCACTGACAACGGCTATTGTGTTACCCCTGCACGTGAGATCAAAAGATCTCATTGCATCCCGCGCTATCTCCAGACATGGCGCCGCCACACCGGGAGTATAGAGCAGGCTCAGCACAGAAGAATCCTTAATAGGGATCTTGCTGTCTACTCCTATTAAGCCCCTGTTCTTCTGTCGTAGTTCAAGACCTATCTGGTCCATCTGGTTGGAACCGCTCTTTTTACCCTTCTTTTCATTAGACATCTATTGTCCTGTTCTCTGTCTGTTATCCATCATTTCCTGACGTTGTATGAATGTTTTGGACCGATCCAGGCAGGCGCCAGGCACCGGAAATCAGGTTAGTGAAAGCGGATAAGTAGCATTATTCTTTTATTTTTTCAACACGTGCCGGCTAGCAGCCGGGAACTCAGGTCCCAAGACCCACCACCCAGGTTATTATAATCAAATATCCAAGGCCCAAGGTCCAAAATCAATAACCCACAAGATTGCTTCGTCGCTCCGCACCTGGCGATGCTCCTCGCAATGACAGTTTATCAATATATCTAAACCATAACCCAAAGCTTTACTCTGCGGTTCTCTGCGATCAGGGCTGACTAGCCCTGCCTGCGGCCCCCTGCGTTACAGGCTTTTATCTCTTTATTTGAAAACAAACTCCTGCCTTCATCAGCATGACTAACAACCAACAACTAACAACTATTAGCTGGAGACATCCACCAGGATGTCTCCAGCATCAGGCATTACAACCGGTCCAGGGAGTTCGCCCAGGATCTTTTCGGCTTTCCCCAAAGCCTCCTTGAGATCACCGCAGGGGATCATCCCCATGGCAAGGACGTCAGCGGGGGAGAGTTCGCTTACAAGGCAGGTCTTCGTCCTGTTTGCCCTGAGCCAGGTGGAATAGGCTGTCTGTCCATTAATCTGGTATCTGCTGTCCAGGGCCCTTAGCCACTGTCCGTCTGTTTTGCACTTCCTGAACCACGACATCATGTCGGGATGCCCCGCTCCGTCATCGCAGGAGGCGGCAAGGATCACAACACCCTCCTCATCCACAGCCCTGTGGGCTGAATACAGGCTCTTGTGAGCCTGAACGAAGTTAAGGTCTTTAGGCCAACCTCCCGCGCCGGCAAGGACCAGCTTTCCTTTTTTTTCCAGAGTCTTTCTGAAGGCCCGATCGAGAGCCTTGCATGCCCTTTGATGGGCGCTTGCAACTTCCCCGGCGGACGCGTGGAAGACTCTACCATCCGGGTCTGTTACAACATTCAGAGAAAATACACGTGGAAGGACCGAGCACGCCCACAGCATCTGTTCGTGTATCGGATTGCCCATCAGGACACCAGGGCCCAGCTCCCCGTTGAGCTCTCCCCTCCTCCACCTCACGACCAGCTTATGGTTGTCAATGCAGGTCTGTCTCGACGCGATCCCCGGAAGTATGCCCTTTCTACCCCCGCCATATCCCGCAAAATAATGATAAGTGACACCGCCGGTGAGTATTATCCCGTCAGCCCGGACCGCCATGCTATTCACACTGACAGGTATTCCTCCCGGTGTGTCGCCAATGTAACTCAGTTCATCTGCATTATCCGGATCGTGGTTTATTACCGAATATCTATCCTTTACCCACTGGCCCACATGTTCGGCTAATTCCTCTACTTTCATGGGCCTGTGAATGCCGAGGCCTACCAATATATTAATGTCCTGAGGCAGGTGACCCGCCTCCTCGAGTCGTTTCAGCAAAAGGGGCAGATAAGATGAAACGGCCGCTCTCCTGGTCATGTCGGGGATAACACACAAAAGCCTGTCCCCGGGACTGAACATCTCTTCCACCGGTTGTGAATCGATGGGGTTATCCAGTGCATCGTTGAGGATGACTTCCGGCTCCGTATCATCGAAGGGACCCGGCATAAGTATGTCCTCTGCATCAGGAACCCACTCTGGAACTCTAAGTTTGGTTCTTCCGTAAGGGATTTCGATTGTACCTTGGAGCGTTTTAGACATAATCGAGTTCCATGTTGTTTGGAGTTGATCATTCGAAATTAGAGCATTAGAGAATTGGATCATCCAAGGGGAGGGTGGTACAATATCCCCCTCTCCTCAATCCTCTCCCACCAGGGGAGAGGAAGAAGGCTGCTCTTCAGGTTCAGGACTAACAGGCGGCAAAATGTACTCAGCCTCGGCAAACTCCCTGGGCCACACTATGACAGGTTTCTCATCCTGCCACTGGATCACGTAAGTGGGCGGTTCGTTCTGGTTCGTGAACTTTCCGCTAGATGGGAAGGATACCGGTCCGAAAACCGTCAGGATATCCGTTGAGATGAGGGCCTCAGTAATGGATTGGGGCTCTAAAAAGGTAGCTCGGTTCAGAACGTCGGCCACAACCTGGACAGCGGCATAGGCCTCCGCGCCATGGTAGTCAGGCTCACTGCCGAACTTTTCCCTGTATTCCTGGACATATTCAGCCGTGCCGGGATATTCGAGACCCGAAGCCCAAATGACCGAGGCCACTGCATTCTCGCCCCCCGACCCTGAATCCGACAGGAAGTTGGATCTTGCAAGCTCAACTGAACCAGCCACTATTCCAAAAGCAAGGTCTCTGTCGTCCAGACCTTTGAGGATCCTGACAGCATCACCTATATAAGAGGCCAGATACAGAACATCCGGCCGGGCTTCATCCAGTTTGCCGACCAGCTCCTCGAGTTTCAGCTTTCCCCCCTCGTAGCCATAGTCTATCGGAACAAGCCAGCCGAAGGTCTCAGCTGCCCCGGCAATTGCCCTGGAGTTACCCAGTCCGAAGGTGTTTTTTTCATACACGATGGCGATTTTTTCAGGTTTGACCATGTTACCGAGAAAATCCTCCATCCCGGAATTGTACATACCAAGAGACGGATTCATTCTGAAAACGTAAGTGTTGCCGCGCTGCGTGATCGCATCGGCCGATCCCGTTATTGCAAGGTAGGGCACGCCCATTCTCTCAGAATATGCGGCGATAGCCCCGGTTATGCTGGAACTGAATCCTCCCATCACCAGGGGATATCCCCTTTTTTCAATAAAGTTTTTTACTATCAGTCTGGCGGTCATGATCCTGCCCCCCGAATTTCTTATATCCAGGAAGAGGGGCGTACCGTCTATCCCTCCCTCAGAATTTATCTTTTCAACCGCCATGACCATTGAGTTTTTCTGGATGCGGCCGAACACCGAGTTGGAGCCGGACAGGGGCAGCACGACCCCGATCTCTATTCTCTCCTCTTCCTTCTGGGCATGAATGACGCCGGCAAGAAATGTGAGCGAGAAAACAATGGCACACAGAAAAATCAATATTTTCGAGAGTATCCAGGGATTTTTCAGCTGGCGCATGATCTGTGTTCTTCCCTCCCATGAGGCTGCAGCGTTTCTCAACTGGACTCCTGGTCTCCTGACAGGGAAATGGCCAGATTAATCGCCTCAACCATGCTCCCAGGATCCGCGAGCCCCTTCCCGGCAATGTCGAAGGCCGTTCCGTGGTCAACAGATGTTCTTATGATAGGCAGCCCCAGCGTCACATTCACTCCGGACTCAAAGGCCAGCAGTTTCAGTGGGATGTGACCCTGATCGTGATACATGGCAATTACAGCGTCGTAAAGACCCCTGTTCATCCTCAGGAAGACTATATCCGGCGGCACTGGTCCAGTTGCTCCTATGCCCATTTTTTTCGCCGCATCAACAGCGGGAGCTATGATCATCTCCTCCTCATCTCCGAAAATACCCCCCTCCCCGGCGTGAGGGTTTAAGCCTGCAACACCGAACTTCGGCTCATCTACACCCATGTCCATTAGCACCTGTTGACCCAACTCCAGAACCCTGAGGATCCTTTCAGTGGTGATCGCTTCCGGTACCTGCGACATTCTAATATGGGTAGTGACATGCAGAACCCTCATGTTGCCGGCAGCGAGCATCATCACATAATCGAGCGCCCCCGTCCTCTCTGCCAGGATCTCGGTATGGCCGGGATAGGGATGTCCAGCCATGTGCAGCGATTCCTTGTTTATGGGAGCGGTGACAATAGCGGCTACTTCCCCTGCCATGGCAAGATCGATGGACTTTATCAGGCTTACGAAGGCCGCCTCACCGCCCTCGATGCTCAGGACTCCAAAGGCGAGATTCTTCGGAACCACCTTAAGATCTACAACAGGTATCTTCCCGTCATATTTACCGGCTTCGGCTGGATTTTTTATCCGTCTGAACTTTACGGGGCTTCCGGCCTTTCTCGCCCCCGTCCTCAGACGCTCCACATCACCCACCACAATACAGCGCTGCCTCAGTTCCTCCTTTTCCATGGCAAGAGCTATGATCTCGGAGCCGATCCCTGCCGGATCACCCATTGTAAGAGCTATGGGTAAAGCTGACCTGCCGCTCATCTGTCCTGCTCACTCCTTACCGGGTTCGCAAGAACCCCAAGACCGCCTACCCGGATGCTGACCTCATCACCTTCGGCAAGAGGCCCTACGCCGGCCGGGGTGCCGGTCGCGATAACATCTCCAGGCTCAAGGGTCATTGCCTGACTGATATAGGATACCAGGAAGGCCGATGAGAAGATCATGGATGATACAGCCGCATCCTGCCTGATCTCACCGTTTACCCTGGTAACGATATCTGTT
>QIFJ01000055.1 GCA_003229755.1 Pseudomonadota bacterium | reverse complement strand
CGAACTCCTCCAGTATCCCGGGATCCCCTGCCTTCGTGCTCTGCTCGTCGCACACCTTGCCCACGTCGATGAGTATCCTGTCAAAGGAGGGATCCCTGTTTTCAAGGGCTGTAAGCTTGCCCTTAAGGAGACGTATCAGATCCGATTTTTCAAGGTGAATTCCCATCTGCTGTGTTCTGAAGAATATAGTTTCCAGGATCCCGCGAGCCTCCACCAGGTATGCCGGTTCTTCAACCTTGCGGAACTTCTTTTCACCAAGGAGTTTCTCGTCCAGAAAATCCAGCATGTTAAAGGGGATCCCCTTACGAAGAGCTAACGTCCTGAGACGGGACATGCGGGCATGGTCATCGAACAGTATGCTGTCCCTCTTCCATATTTCCACGAGAACCGATTTATACTCCTCCAATATCCTCCTGTTTTCCGGATGCTGGTTCAATATATCTATTTTCATCCGTTCCTGTGAATAAGGATCTATACCCAGTTCCTTTCCGAGTAGTTCAAGCTCTCTTACTCCCTCATCCGGGGTGCCCATCGGGTTGGAATAAAGTTTCTCCATCTGCTTGTAGTATTTAAGGTGCGAGTTATTTACAAGCCTCAGCAGAAAAAAAGCCTTTCCGGCAGCCGACCAAAGGCCGGAAAGTTCCTCTGCGATCCTGGAGTCATCAAGCTCCAGATTCAAGCGGTACCGTTTGAGGGTTCTGCCAAGGACCTTCAGGATCGCCTCCTGCTGTCCCTTCAGTGGCCTGTCGTCTTTCAGATGAATAAAGAAATAATAGTTAAAAACGGCATGACCGCGCAGAAAAACTTCTCTTAAGGTCTCTGTGCCCCGGGTTCTACCGGTGATCCGTATTCCCTTGTCGTCATCCAGTGCACCGAAGAGGACGAGTCTGTTGACCACGTCGGATTTTACGAGATCTTCAATGGGTTCATCCACACCGAACATATAGGAGCAGAAACTTCCACCGTTCCCTGTATGGGTAATAGTTTCAGGTCCCAGAAGAAATTCGCTCCCACCGTAGAAAAACCGGTGCATTTGCACACCTTCATGTTCTGTTACTTCATGAAAATATCGGTGACCCAGATCATCTCCCCAAAGAGTTGCGAAGAACTCCATGTCTGCGCCTATTTCACCGTGTATCCGGTAGTCCTTGATCATCCGTACATTCTAATAATATTCAGGTATTAAATCAAATTAGGTATTATTTTTCGGAAAATGGAAATTGGAGATTAGAGCATTGGATATTAGAAGTTGTTAGTTGTTGGTTTTTAGTAATTACTTTCAACTTTAAACTTTCAACCTTCAACCAGGTTAATCCAATTTCCAATATCTATTCATTACGGCGATTCCTCCATGATCCATTCTCCAACACTGAACCGTACAACACCGGCCCTGGTGGCTACCCATACATCTCCATCGGGGTCCGGGGTGATCAGAACTATGGAGTTGCTTGGGAGGCCATCCTTCCTGGTGTAACTCTTCCAGTTTGTACCATCATAAACGGAAATTCCTCTGGGTGTGCCGGACCAGACGTTCCACTTTGAATCAACAGCAACTGCCCTCACTTCATTGTGGATCAGCCCGTCTGTTCTTGTATAGTAATTCCATTGGCCATTGTTGTACCTCGCAAGCCCCCTGGAGGTTCCGAACCACTTGTTTCCAAGTGCGTCTACGGCAACAGATAACACCGTATTATCGATCAAACCGTCTTTTTCGGTCAGAATTTGCAGTATAATATCGCCCTTGATCTGAGCGACCCCTTCCGTTGTTCCTGCCCATATTGTGTTGTCGATATCCACGCCCAGGGACAGCACAGCTTTGCCTGGCAGACCGCCTTCATGGTCAAACCGCATGAAGCTTCCATTATCAATGTACCTGTTAAGACCCAGATCAGTTGCTACCCAGAGAACACCGTTCTCGTCCAGGACCAGGTCGTTTATTTCAGAACCTAGCAGGCCTTCACGCTTCCCAACGAATTTTCTAGACCCGGAACCAACCCGGTATCTGATCAGGCCCGTGTCTGTTCCCATCCAGAAAACCTTGCCGTCCGTGGCACTGGGAATCAGGTATACGCCACGAGCGTATTTTCTCCAAACACCGCTCACAAGGCTGTATGTATGCTCCTGGGTCGCCTCCCTGTTACCCTTCCGGTCAACGGCAAAGAATTTGAGGGTTCCGCTTCTGAGGAAAACGATATCCTCCCCAGTGTAAACAGGGCTGTTCAGGTCAGGGTCAGAACCGTCGATCGTATAATGGATCTCAGACCCGGGCTCAGTGGAGAGCAGAACCTCGACCGGGGGAAAGTACTCCCCTCCAGGTGGATCGGACCTGGTAACCGGGGGAGTGGCGGTTGTGCCCGGAGGGATGATATCCTCGATATACTCGGCCGATTCCACCCCAATGTACCGTTCAGGCGTTGGGTCGAGAATGATAGCGGGCGGCGTTGTATCCACCGGGTCCCTACTGGTCAGGTTGACAGTGATACGGTCGGTAAAAGTGCCGCCGGGTGGCTCTGTAATCGTCCTGAGTTCATCCTCATCTGTTGTATCAGGGCTTATTCCATAAAAGGCTTCTTTGACGATCCCCCTTTTACTTCCAGGTTTGATCTCAAAGTACCTCAGTATGGTGTCCTCACCGATCTTGACCGGCGCTGAATATATGCTGGAGTTTACTGTTGGATTGGAGCCGTCAAGCGTATAGTAGACCACCCAGTTTTCCGGAAATTCCATAGAAACCCTGATATTGTCCGGATACTGACCCGGATCAGGGCTTAGTTTTATCTCACTGGCAAAGGCAGAAGATACAATTATTCCGAAAAGAATAATGGCAGAGAAAAGAATACTGGTCCTGAGGGTGCCTGGGGTCAAGTGTTGGCTCCAGTGTCAACAGGTTTTTAGTGTCGTAAAAAGCCATGAATGGACTTTTTACGACACTGTCAATATTGAAAGCAGGAGCCAATAATATGAAATACCTGTATAAATATCAAGGGAGGAGGGAGGAGGAAAAAGGGAGGAGTCAGAATACGGAATCCAGGACACAGAATTAATCATCGCGTTTGTCACGCCATAGCTTAAACGACGGCGGAAGGAGCTTAATGGCAAAGCGATCTTATAAACCATCAGATTGTGCCGCGTCGCTCCGCCTCCTGCGATGCTCCTCGCAATGACGCCAGCCGTTGGCTGGAGTTCCGGGTTCCGGGTCCTTAGTTTCAGGTAACCCCCTCCTTCCTCTTTCCTCCTCCCTCCTCCCTGGTCGGCCCCAGACTGATGTACCAAGTCTCATGCATGAATAAATGCCCACACCTACAAACTCATTCAATTCCATATGCTATAATTACTTTTATGAAATCCCGGCGAGTGAGGAGCATTGTCAAGGTACCCGGTACCAGTTCACCTGAGATACGCGATATTCCAGTGCCACAACTGGAAGAAGACGAAGTACTCGTTCGTATTACCCAGGTCGGGTTTACCCGCCGGGACCGGCTTGTTATGCAACTGGACGAAAGATCCCTCCCGGAAGTGTCTGATTTTCTGGTAATGGGGCATATTGCGGCCGGGAGGGTTGCCGAAACAGGGTCCATGGTAAAAGATTTCGAACCGGGCGACCTGGTTGTCCCGACGGTCAGGCGGGACTGCGAGCACTGCATTGACGCCAGGAGCGATATGTGTGTTCATCTTGACCTGTCGACCAACTGCGGAATAAACGGATCCCATGGTTTTGCCAGAGAATTCATGGTCGAAAAACCCCGTTATCTGGTAAAGGTCCCGCCAGAGCTCGAAGAGTTTGCGACTCTGATAACACCCCTCAGCGTTGCCGAGAAAGCGCATATGGAGTTGATTGAAACCAGGCAGAGATATAACTTTTTCTGCTACCATGACGAAGACAAGGTGATCCCCAACACGCTGATCACAGGGTTGGGTCCCGTGGGCATACTGACAACGATGCTCACATCTCTTTACGGATACAGGCTCACGGTATTCGGCAGGAGAGAGGCAGACGATAAAAGGTCCGGGATCTTTGAACACATGGATCTGGAATACATCAACACAACCCGAATTTCCACAGAAGGCCTGGAGGAAAGGGGGCACCGTTTCCGTCAGATCTTCGAGACCACTGGTGACCCTGGTTACATCATGAAAATACTCCCTCTAATGGACGCCAACGCCGTGAGCGTCCTGATGGCAATACCTGAAACCGAGCCAGAGGAACACCAGACCAACCTCCAGACAGCCCGATTGTTGAGGAACCTGGTTGAAAAAAACCAGATTATTCTGGGAAGCCTCAAATCCGGCAGAGACGCCTTTGAATCAGCGGTGATTCATCTGGAAGAGATTGTGAACACTTACGAGGAGCAGCTCAAACAGATAATTACCCACCGGATCCCCTTTGACGACTTCGAGGAACTTTTCAAGCTGGATTCAAGGGAAGCGATTCTTCCTGTGCTTGTCTTTGATTAAATTTATGAGTTGATAGTTGTTAGTTGTTGGTCTACTAGAAATTAGAAACCAGAAACTAGAAACCTCGCTTTTAGGCGGAGTCGAGAACACTCCTCACCTTCAGCATCAATTCACTGACCTGGTAGGGTTTCTGGATGAAATCGCGGACCCCCTCCGACAGGATCTCCTGAGCCTTGCCCGTTTGCGAAAAACCGCTTGAAAGAAGTGTCTTGATATCCGGATTTATCCCCTTTAGTTTCTCGAAAGTTTTCTTCCCGCTCATTTTTGGCATGATCATATCAAGGAGAACCATATCGATCTTTTCCATATTCCTCTGGTATATCTTCACGGCTTCAGAGCCGCCTGCCGCAAGAACTACACTGTAACCGAAGCTCTCCAGAATGTCTTTTGCAAGAGCCCTTATCTGCTCCTCGTCATCCACCACGAGTATTTTTTCGTTTCCCTCGTACGGCTGTGCCTTTTCTTTCTCCTCCTTCTTTGCGGTCCCAGCTCCGATGGGAATAAAGATCCTGAATGTCGTACCCTGGCCCGGTTCGCTATATACGTTCACAAGCCCTCCATGGTTTTTGACCACACCGTAAACCATTGAAAGCCCGAGGCCGGTGCCCTTTCCCACCTCCTTTGTGGTAAAGAAGGGGTCAAATATCTTACTCACAGTTTCCTTGTCCATACCGACTCCGGTATCGGTAACGGAGATAGAGACGTAAGGTCCCGGTTTGGCTTCGGAATGCGAAAGCAGAAAGCTGCTGGTCAGATTTTCAACGAATGTCTCCAGGATCAGCTGACCTCCCTCCGGCATGGCATCAGCGGAGTTTATGCAGAGGTTCATGATGATCTGCTGCAGCTGCCCCGGGTCACCCTTTATGGGAGGAAGTGAGCTGTCCAGGATTTTTTTGATCTCGACGGATTTATCCAGGGTTCTTTCCAGGATGCCGAGAGTCTCCTCAACGACCGAATTCAGGTCAACTGGCTTCACATCATATTTACCCGCCCTGGCAAAACCCAGGAGCTGGTTCGTAAGATCTGCCGCCCTGGTAGCGCTCTTTTCTATCATATCTACAGGCTTGAACAGATCATCACCCTCCTTGATATCCATCTTCATCAAAGATGCGTATCCCAGGATCCCGCCAAGGAGATTATTAAAGTCGTGAGCGATGCCGCCTGCCAGTGTGCCGATGCTCTCCATTTTCTGGGCCTGCATGACCTGGGCCTCCAGGTTCTTCTGCTCCGTGATGTCTTGAATAAAGTTAAGGGTCGCCGGCCTTCCCTCCCACGTAACAAGGATCGTGTTCAACATGGTCCAGAGGACCCTTCCTTCCTTGTCGATCACCCTGAAGGAGTAGGTTGAGGGAGATTCTTCGCCTCTCAGCCTTTTTGTGTACCTGTCCACAACCATATCCCTGTCTTCCGGATGGATTATATTAACGAAAGGAGTGTTGGCAAGTTCGTCTTCAGTATAACCTGTCAACTCCAGGGTTTTGGGGTTGGGAAACTTTATATAGTTATCCTGGGCGATAAAGATGGCCTCGTTGGCATTTTCCACCAGAACCCTGTATTTTTCCTCGCTTTCGACAAGTGCCTCTTCAGCTCTCTTTCGAACTATTGCTTCACCAAGTACGTTTGCTACAGACTTGATAAAGTTGATATCATGCTCTGAAAAGGATCGGCTCGAGACTGAATGCACTTCAAGAACACCGAAGGGCTTGGCGGCTCCCTGTATGACCACACTCACACCGCTTAATATTTCATGATCTGTGAGCAGCGCGGAACCCGTAAACCTCGATTCGGTCCGCAGATCTTTTACTATTACGGGTTCATTGCTGTCCAGAGTGTACCCTGCCTGGGAATCTGTTCCCGTACCCACAGTTGCAATGCCGACAAGACCTTCCTTCCACCCGACACCGGAGCGGAGCAGCAGTTCTTCCCCGCCCGGTAGAAGTTCCAGGATCTTACAGTGTTTCACTTTCAGGTTTTCGGCAACCGCGGCAACGGCCATATCCATTACCTCCTGCAGTTCTACGCCTGAAAGAGCGGACTTTCCCAGCTCGGCAATTATAGTTTGCTGGCTTGTACGAATTAACAGCTCTTTTTCGGCCCTCTCAAGGTCAGTCATGTCGATCCCGGTGTATATGGCGAATCTCGATCCGGCATCCGGACCTGAAATAAGGGTATTATTAAAAAGCACGCTAACTTCTTTTTTGTCTTTTCTGAGAATATGGCCCCTGTAGGATACCGCTTCACCGGCGCTGAATAGTTTTTCGTGTTCGGTCCTGATCCTGTAGACCTCGTGGTCGGCAACCAGAATATCCCACAGGATGGTCCCAATAATTTCATCCTGATCAAAACCGGTAAGCTCTTCGCCGGTCCTGTTAAAGAGGACTATTTCCCCATCTTCATCGGTAACTATTATCACGGTGCCTGCGGTGGAAATGAGATTGTTGATCCATGTGTTCTTCTCGGCAAGCGACCTCATCATCTCACCGATAGTTTCGCTCAGGAACTCGAACTCCGATATTCCTCTGTACCGCGGGAGACTCTCCATCTGGAGGGGCTCTACTATATCCGTCTTCACGCGGCGGAAGGTGAATACAAGGTAGGTGAGAAGCAATAAAAAACCACCCAGCAGAACGGTGCTGAATATCAGAAAGGTATTTTTTATCCGGTTCTGATCGAGCACATATTGACTTGCATCCTTAAACAGATAGATGTGCCATCCCCAGGGGCTGAAGGAGGTCCTGTAGCTGAAAAATCTCTGTCCGTTAATGTATGTATTGTCGAGGGTCAATGAATCCCTTTCATGGAGGGTTTCATGGACCTTGTAACTGTCTACAAGGGTAATGCCCTTTACCATGATCATCTCTTTATAGGGCCCGTGGATCATCCCGAAAAGATCGTTCTGATCCATGAACTCATCCACGATCCCGATGGTGAGGCCCTTCCTTACCCTGACTGCCAGCTCACTACCTGAAAGGCCCTCTACGACCAGATCGTCATATCTGGAGCTCACCATGTTATAAATCTCCCTGCCGAACCATTCCATTTCCTTGCTGGTGTGAAGGAGTTCCTGTTCGGAAAAGTTATCGTACAAGGAGAAGTACAACGCGGGTAAAACCACAAGAAGGACCAGAATAACGGGGGCCGCTATCCGGAAAAGAATACTGTTTATGAAATTTGATATGGTCGTAAAAAGTCCATCCATGGCTTTTTTACTCCGCGGGAAGGGAAAAGCGTCGTTTTCCCCTCCCTCACGAATCCATAACTATATATTAAGGTTATGGATTCGGGCGCCCATGCTCGGGCGCGATTGTAATGCGGTGCAAGTCATTGATTTGGAGATGATCCATAATCAGAAAACAGGTTTTGCGGTCCTGAGGTCATGGGGCCAGACTATCTCCTTTTTCCCGTTCTGCCACTGGATGATAAGGGGAAAGTGCCTCAACTGCATGCCGTGTTTGTCTACTCCAAACCTCCCAAAGGCTGTATTGATGTCCAGGGTGTACAGTATGTCTATTATTTTTTCCCTGTCGATCCCTCCTATCCTGCCTATAGCATTCTCGTAGATCTGTCCCCCCGCGAAAGCCGCCGCGGCATGGTAGGAGGGAGTTTCGTTGTAAGCTGCTTTAAAGCGTCTCTCAAAATCAATGAATCCCGGCGGGCAAACAGCGCACTCAGGTTCCCACTGCGACGATGAAAATACCTTTTCAGCGTCCTCACCAAGAAGTTCCCTGTAACGATCAAGGGCCGGCCCGACGGAAGCGTAATAAATCTCAGGCCTCCAGCCGATACGTTTGAGTGACCTCTTCATCTGGACGGATTCCTCCAGATGTCCGGCGACAATGAGGACCTGTGCCCCTGAAAATTTCGCTGAAAAAGCGTACTCATCAAGGTTATCCAACCCCATTTCAAACTCCTCGTTCAGGACGATCTCGAGCCCTAACCTCTCGCCCCACTTTTTCACTCCTTGTGCTGTTGATCGGGAGAAAGCATCGCTGGCGCCGACAATTGCGAGTTTTGTGTAACCTTCCATTGCTATCATTTCAAGAAATCCAACGACATATTTGCTTGCGGATGTAAAAACACCGAAAGCTCCTCTATATCCCTGCTGCCAGAGAGTATCCGATGAGGCGCCGGTTGCTATTACAGGATAACCGTATTTCTCTGTAACGGGCAGCACAGCTGCCGTGATACCGCTGGAGTAGGGCCCGAAGAGGAGGTCAACCCTATCTTTCAGGATAAGCTTCTTGTAGTGCCCGATGGCTGTCTGGGGGTCGCTGTTGTCGTTGTAGATGACGACCTCCACTTTCCTGCCGAGAATGCCCCCCCTGTCGTTGACATCCTTTTCCCAGAGCCTGAAACCCTTCTCCTGCATGCCCCCCATGGGCGAGTAACGGCCCGTCAGCCCAAGGGAAACGCCGATTCGTATCTGATTATCACCCGATACTGGTCCCGGTAAGAGCAAAGTTACGATAAACAGGATAGAGAATGCCCTGAAAAAACAGGCAAAACTACGCATACCTCATCCCCCTGCAAGAATAGCGTGCCCAAGCGGTTTGTTGTTAGTTTTGGATTTTATGTGAAACTCTACCGTTTTGATAATTATAACAGAAAAGACCATTTCCGCAAGGGGTATCTGGTTTGCCTGGAGATTGAGTTTAGAGCATTAGAACATTAGAAATTAGAGGAACCAGGCTATGGGCTATAGGCGGTAGGCTATAGGCTGTGGACAGAACAAAGGCGAAAGAACGGCAGGCGATTAATTCTAACAGGGATGGAGGGGATAGGGAGATAGGCACTGGGCGTTAGGCTCTGGGCTCTGGAGTGAAAATGACAGGATAGGGTGACAAGCTATGTGGCTTTACCTGGGACCTGGGTCTTGGGTCATGGGACCCCACGCATAGGCGTAGCCGATCTTGGACCTTGGATTTTGGACCTTGGATCAAATAGCGTGGTCGATCTTGAATCAGCTTTGTTCGTCAGATTCCTTCAACCTGAACCTGGCGACCTCGGGACCGAGTTTGTCGGCAAGGGTGGAAAGGTCGTGAACAACAGCTTCCAGGGCTTTCATGGCCGTTCCGGTTTTATCAGCCACGTCAGCTATCATACCGAGCGATCTTACTATTTCGCGGCTGGCTTCCTGCTCCTTGCCCAATGCTTCCTTCATCTTCCTTGAAAAATTGAGGGTTTCGGCAACACCCTGTGAAATAATACCGCTTTCCCTCGCCTGCTCACTTGTGCTGTGTTTGAGTTTTCTGGTCGCCTCCATTATTTCATCAGTTGAAGCAACGATAAGCTTGCTGCCGCCTTGCTGCTCGTCAACGGTCCTTTTTATCTGAAGGACCTCCTCCAGGTTTTTTGTTACAACCTTCAGTATATCCTGGCCCCTGTTTACCTGTTCAGAAGCGGCTTCGGCTATTTGCCTGGCCCTGTCCGCTGATTGCGATGAGTGATCCGCTATATCCTTAAGTACAACTCCCGTCTGGTCCGCTGTTGAAATGGAGGATTCCACCCCTTCTGATACTTCCCTCATCATCTTAACCGCTTCGTCAACATCCTTTCTGACACTTTTTATTACTTCCTCTATTCGCTGAACGCTCTCCGTCGTAGTAACGGAAAGGTTGCCCACTTCCTCTGCAACGACCGCGAACCCCTTGCCATGTTCACCTGCCTGCGCAGCAATGATAGATGCATTAATGGAGAGAAGGCTGATCTGGTCGGCCACTTCCCTTATTACATCCACAATATCACCAATGCTTGC
>QIFJ01000210.1 GCA_003229755.1 Pseudomonadota bacterium | reverse complement strand
CATTCTGCCTCGGGTCCCAGGGGTTCTTGACTCCAAGGTAATCCATCGTCTCCGGCATAAGCTGCATCAGGCCTCTTGCGCCGGCTCTTGAAATAGCGTAGCGGTTATAGTCAGATTCGATCTCGATGACAGCCCTAAGCAATGGCTCTTCAAGCCCGTGTACTGTTGACGCTTCCAGTACCAGGCTGCGATAGGGATAGTATCCCCTGGAAAGTTGTAACGCCCTGCCCGGCCGCTCCCTTAAATAAACCTTGAATCCATCGTGTCTGGGGTAATCGGTAAAATATACCGTTCCTGTCTCATCTATATAACGGTAAATATCCGCCCTTAGCTGACTCGGAAAGACCAGCGCGAAAAGGATCATAAGTAATAAAAGTGTCTTGCAGCTCATTGTAAGTAGTCGCATTTTGTTGCCTGTCACTCCTGATCCACTATCCAAAACCTGCAATCATCTAAAACGCTTGTAATATGGAAAATATCTGGCACATTTGTCAAGTATCCTTTTATAATAGTTTCTGGTTTCTAGTTTCTGGTTTCTAGTGAAATCATGTGAACATTACCAGAAACTGGGAACTGGAAACTAGAAACTGACCCTCTAATATAATAGTTTCTGGTTACTGGTTTCTGGTTTCAGGCGAGTCACGACTACAGCGTAATGCATTAAACTTGGCAATGTGCCTACAAAAACTCTTCCTCTCCCCTGGTGCCCTGTCCTGAGCCTGCCGAAGGGTAGAGGACCGAGGAGAGGGGGATATCCTACCACCCTCCCCTTTGTCCCCTCCCATCAAGGAAGGGGTGAAAACATAGAAACTAATTTCCAATATCTAATCATATGAAATCACTTGAACATTACTAGAAACCAGAAACCAGAAACTAGAAACTGACTTCAGGAGAGGTTCATAATGCCACCTATAGTACTCTTTGTTGGATTATCCGGTACTGGAAAAACGACCCTTATGGAAGGTGTGATCCAGTGTCTGAAAAACAGGGGGTACACAGTTGCTGCCTTGAAGCATTCACGCCATGAGATCAACATTGATATTGAAGGAACAGATTCGTGGCGTTTTTCCAATGCGGGAGCTGACATCTCTCTCCTGTCCTCATCAGATACCCTCTGTTTTACTGGAAAGATGGACAGGGAAATGGAGGCTGAAGAACTTGCCTCTATATATGCGATGAATGCGGACATCATGCTGGCAGAGGGTTACAAGTACGGCTCTTTGCCCAAAATAGAGGTTCACAGGTCACAAATGGGCAGTGATCTCCTGTGCAGGGGGCAGGAGAACGATCCTCATCTGATCGCGGTCGTATCAGATGCAGACCTTGAGATCGATGTACCGGTCTTTGACCTGGATGATGCCGAAGGGGTTTGTGATTTTATTGTAAAAAGATTTCTATAATAATCCAATGCCAAGCTCTTAACGCAGAGTACCGCATTGAAAAACCTGGGTTTGGGTTTTATCTGAAGAGATAAGAGCCTGTAACGCAGAGGGCCGCGGGGAGGGCTAGTCAGCCCTTAGCGCAGTGGGCCGCAGGAGAAAACCTGGGTTTGGGTTTTATATGAAGAGATAAGAGCTTTTAACGCAGAATGACCAAGGAAAACAACTTGTTTGGGCTTCAATTACAATCGCAATTACAAACTATTCTTTTTTTTATTTTTTTGTTTCCAGAAAAAGCTTCTTTACTTGTTGGTTTCCCCCGCGGTTCCCTGCGGTAGGGGCTGAATAGCCCCCTTTGCGGCCCCCTGCGTTAAGGCTCTTGTTGCACTTTAATGTGCTAATGGTCATTATTCAGTGCATTCTTCACGTTAATTGCCACTGCCTTATTAAATCCGTTCAGGGCGGCCAGTTCATTCATTGAGGCATTCCTTATCTCGTTCATCGACCGGAAATGAGTCATCAGAACCCTTCGTCTGGCGGGTCCTATTCCCTTGATACCGTCCAGCAGGCTGAGGAGATCATCCTTCCCCCTCTTCCTTCTGTGACCGGTCAGGGCGAACCGGTGTGCCTCATCCCGCAGCTGCTGCAGGGTTTGAAATGCCTTTGAATAGACCGGAAGCTTCTTCGGATTTGCCCTTCCCGGCAGATATATATCGTCTCTGTTACTCGCCTGGCCGCTTTTCCCCGCGCTCCTGGCTTTGGAGATCGACGCAAGTTCCAGTCCTTCGATACCCAGAGATTTTACAATTTCCACCGCCCTCGAAAGTTGCCCCTTTCCGCCATCGAGGAGGAGAAGATCAGGAACCGGAAGCTGAGCAGCCAGCGTACCTGTATATCGACGCTTGATAACTTCCGCGATAGCTCCGTAGTCGTCGCCCGGTTCTGCTTCTTTTATGGAAAAAAGCCTGTAGGCTTCTCGATCCAGGCTGCCAGCCCTCCAGGTAACCACGCTGCCGTATGATTGGCGCCCTGAGGTGTGGGAAATATCCAGACACTCGATAGTCTCCGGTGGTTTGGAAAGCTTGAGCGCCTTTGCGATCTCATCGGAAAGAGCCCTGTAATCCCGATACCGTACCCGGGCGGCCCTGAGGCCTGCATGAGCGTTCTCATTCGCGAGATTAACAAGCCTGAGGCCTTTTCCTCGCGTCGGCTGCCGCATCTTGACGGCTCTTCCTGCATACTCAGAAAGATACTCCTCGTAGGCTGGCCTGAATTCCAGCTCGACAGGATAGAAAATGCTAGGTGGCACACTCTCTTTCTGGCGATAGTGAGATGACAAAAACGCCTCCACAGCCTCCTGCGCCCTGAATTTACCTGTAAGGACCTTTTCACACCTGCCCATGATAAGGCCGGATCGGATATACAGGCACTCCAGCACAGAAAGGTCCTTTGATGCAGCATAGCCGATAACATCGATATCATCGTTGGGATCACCTACGGCCTTCTGCTCCTCAAGCACTGTTTTTATTGCGGCGATACGGTCCCTCAGCAGTGCCGCCTCCTCGAATCTGAGTTCAGCGGACAGGATTTTCATTCTGGACTCAAACTCTGACAAGACCTTTGCGCCTTTCCCCCTCAAGAAGGGTACTAATTTATGGATGCTCTCTTTGTAGACTTCATGTGAGATATGTCCGCAGCATGGTCCGGGGCACTTTCCGATCTGATAGTCGAGGCACGGTCTTCCTTTTGGTCCGCGGCCGCCAGGTTCCTTTCCCGAACATCGCCTTAACGGGAACGCCCTGTGGAGGTAGTCCAGGGTTTTGCGGGCCGAACCCACATCGGTAAACGGACCGAAATAAAGGCTCCCGTCTTTTTTTAGCTTCCTGGTGATCTCCAGTCTTGGGAAGTCTTCCTGAACGGTCAAACGAAAATATGGATAACTCTTGTCATCCTTGAAATCAACATTGAATCGAGGACGGAAGCGCCTGATCATCGTCCTCTCAAGGAGCAGGGCTTCCTTTTCGGTGTCGGTCAAGATGGTTTCCACCGAATGGATAGCGGAGACCAGCATCGCCGTTCTGCCCTCAACTTTCCTCTGGAAGTATTGACGTACCCTCTTTTTCAGGTTCTTGGCCTTGCCCGCGTATATGACCCCTTCTGATTCATCCCGGAAAAGGTATACTCCCGGAGAGGCCGGCAGCTGAGCCAGCATTTCAGTTCTTTTTCTTTCCATGGCGCTTCTTTTTCCCTCTGGCCTTGCGTGCGACCTCTCTGACCGGCGCTCCCAGCGATATCATCCGCTCCTGAAGCCTTGTTATACGGTCCCTTATCTCGGCGGCCCTTTCAAATTCCAGCAGGCCGGCAGCTTCCAGCATTTCTCCTTCCAGCGAGCCGATCGTCCCTTCAAGGTCATCGATCTGTATATCCTCATCACCGGCCGAAACCGTGAAATAGTCCGATTCTTCTATGGAAGAAAGTATATCGTGGATCTTGCTCTTTACTGACTCCGGTGTGATGTTGTGTTCAGCGTTATACCTTTCCTGAACCTCCCTTCTCCTGTGCGTCTCAGCAAGAGCTCTTTTTATGGAATCGGTCATCACATCGGCATATAGAATTGCCCTTGCACTGATATTCCTCGCTGCCCTGCCGATGGTCTGTATCAAGGATGTCTCTGATCTCAGAAATCCCTCCCTGTCAGCATCCAGTATCGCCACAAGGGAGACTTCCGGTATATCCAACCCCTCTCTGAGCAGATTTATCCCCACGAGGACATCGAACAGGCCTTTTCTCAGGTCCCTTATTATCTCAACTCTCTGGAGGGTGTCGATCTCGGAGTGAAGGTATTTTACCCTTATTCCGAGATCCTCGAGATAGGTCGACAGGTCCTCTGCCATCCTTTTTGTCAGGGTTGTCACCATTACCCTGTTGCCCGACAAAACCACCGCTTTGATCTCGGCGAGGAGATCATCGATCTGGTTGGTCGCAGCCCTCACCTCTACAACAGGATCGATGAGGCCTGTTGGTCTAATTACCTGCTCAACTATCTCACCACCGGTCTTTTCCATTTCATACGGGCCGGGTGTGGCAGAGACATAGATCCTCGGTATGCTCACTGATTCGAACTCCTCAAAAGTCAGGGGTCGGTTGTCGAAGGCCGACGGCAGCCGGAATCCATAATCCACCAGGTTCATTTTTCTGGAGCGATCCCCATTATACATGGCCCTGACCTGGGGAATCGTCTGATGGCTCTCATCAAGGATGATAAGAGCATCTTCGGGAAGATAATCGATGAGGGTAGGAGGAGACGCCCCTTCAGCCCTCCCCGTTAAATGCCTTGAGTAATTTTCGATCCCCTTACAGTAGCCCACAAGCTGCATCATCTCTATATCAAAGGCCGTACGTTCCGCTATCCTCTGAGCTTCGATCAACCGGCCGCTCTTCTTGAAAAAGTCTACCCTCCCGTCGAGCTCTTCCCTGATAGTCTCAATCGCCCTCTCCATCAGATCCTGCGGTATTACATAGTGGCTGGCAGGGAAGATGCTCACTTCATCCAATTCACTTGACGATTTCAGGGTAAGGGGATCCAGCACAGCCAGGCGCTCTATCTCATCATCGAAGAGCTCGATCCTGAGAGCATTCTGTTCGTAGGCGGGGAAGAGATCCACGACATCCCCGCGGACACGGAAAGTGCCGCGGTGAAAATCGATATCGTTCCTCTCGTACCTCATATCCACCAGCTTCCTGAGGATATCCCTTCTTCCGATCTTATCCCCGGTCTTGAAGCCGACAAGCATATCCCTGTACATTTCAGGAGAGCCAAGGCCGAAAATGCATGATACGGACGCTACAACCAGAACATCTCTCCTGGTCAACAAAGAGCGGGTGGCCGAGTGTCTAAGCCGGTCGATAGTCTCATTGATGGAGCTGTCTTTCTCTATGAAGGTGTCAGTCTGGGGAATGTAGGCTTCCGGCTGGTAGTAGTCGTAGTAGGATACGAAATACTCGACTGCATTATCCGGGAAAAAACTGGAGAACTCCTGGTAGAGCTGTGCAGCCAGGGTCTTGTTGTGGGCCATTACGAGAACCGGTCTATTGATCCTGGCTATCGTGTTTGCAAGGGTAAAGGTCTTGCCGGAGCCGGTAACACCGAGAAGAACCTGGTGCGCCTTATTATTCCCGAGCCCATCAGTGAGGGATGCTATTGCCCGCGGCTGGTCACCCCTGGGGGAGAATTCAGATATAAGTTTAAAATCCAATTTATTAACCTGCTATAGGCTCAAGGCCCTTGTTTCGTCCAACGTCCAATGCCTGCCAAGCCATAGCTGAAAGCGACAACTGGTCCAACGCCCAACGTGGAGTTTAAGGTTAAAGGCTGAAAGTTGAAAGTAATTAGATCCAAAATCCAAGATCGTCCGCGCCTTAGGCATGGGGTTTCAAATCCCAAACTCTTCCTCTCCCCTGCTGGCCCATGGCAGGAGTCCCTCGTCCCAAGATTCATATCCCAGAAATAGTCATCGCGAGTCACGCTTGTGGGTCGGGGTTTTGGTGAATCACGAAGCGAAGCTAAAAGGGGGTTGCGAAGGCGAGTGATTACACCCAAAAACCCGGCCATATCAATACACAACCCATCGCCCGCTCTTATCCCCTCTCGCCTCTCATTCCCTTCCTATAGCCTACAGCCTAAAGCCTATAGCCCGTTCTCATCCCCTCCATCTCTGTCAGAATCCATCGCCTGCCCTTATTTGCATTTGAGCTGTTCAAAGCCTATAGCCTACCGCCTATAGCCTATAGCCTGGTTCCTCTATTCTCCAATTTCCAATATTTAATGTTCTAATGTCTAATGCTCT
Source organism: Pseudomonadota bacterium (assembly GCA_003229755.1). Lineage (GTDB taxonomy): Bacteria > BMS3Abin14 > BMS3Abin14 > BMS3Abin14 > BMS3Abin14 > SZUA-178. The sequence goes on along the minus strand of QIFJ01000210.1, from coordinate 2,178 downwards.
AATTTCTATCAACCTTTAACTTTCAACTTTAAACGTTTAACGATCTATTCTCCAAGATACGCCTCTTTCACTCGCGGATCATCAAGGAGAGCATCCGCCCTGTCTTCCAGAACTACCCTTCCTGTCTCAATAACGTAGCCTCTGTGGGCTACATTGAGAGCCATGAAGGCATTCTGTTCAACAAGCAGGATAGTTGTCCCTTGTCGATTTATCCCATCGATCACCTCGAAGATCTTCTCAACAATAAGTGGAGCGAGTCCCAACGACGGTTCATCCAGGAGGAGGAGCCTCGGTTTTGCCATCAGTGCCCTGCCGATGGCCAGCATCTGCTGTTCGCCGCCGGACAGAGTTCCGCCATCCTGCCCTCTCCTTTCAGCCAGGACGGGGAAGAGTTCAAAAACTCTGTCCAGATCGTCGTTGATCTCCGATTTATTCTTCCGGAGGTAAGAACCCATCAGCAGGTTCTCCCTTATCGTCAGGTGGGGGAAGATCCTCCTCCCTTCAGGAACCTGGGAAATCCCTCGCTGAACAATCCTGTCGGCCGAGATTCCGGTAATATCCTCCATGTCGAATAGTATCTGCCCCCTTTTCGGCGGATAGACACCGGATATGGACATCAATGTAGTGGATTTACCGGCACCGTTGGCCCCAATGAGGGTCACAATCTGCCCTTCATCTACGTTGAAAGACACGCCCTTCAGGGCCTGGATCGTACCGTAATATGTATGTATGTCGTTAACTATTAACATTTTATGAAGTTGTCGGTTGTTAGTTAAATTAACCTTCAACTTTCAACTTTTCACCAGCTTTACTGCGCCGCATACGCTGATCCTAAATACGCCTCTACGACCCTTGGATCGTTCCTGATCGCCTCCGGATTTCCCTCTGCTATTTTACGGCCGTGGTCCAGGACCAGGATCCGCTCTGAGATCTTCATGATCACCTTCATATCATGTTCAATAAGAAGTACTGATATGCCGTTTTCCCTGATCTTCCCTACGAGTTTTATGAGGGATTCGGTCTCGTGGGGGTTCATTCCCGCCGCTGGTTCATCAAGAAGAAGAAGAACCGGTTCAGTTGCAAGTGCCCTGGCGATCTCGAGCCTTCTTTGCTCACCATATGGGAGGCTGGAGGCAATGAAATCAGCCTTCCAGTCAAGACCGACGAATTGAAGTGCCTCCATTGCCTTCTGTGCTGTTTCATCCTCCTCCTGTCGTTGTGACTTAAGCCGCAAGATAATGGAAAATATATTGCTCGTCGTCCGGCAGTGCCGTCCAAGCTTGACATTGTCCAGTACAGTGAGGTTAGGAAAGAGCCTGATATTCTGAAACGTCCTGGCCATCCCCGATTTAGTAATGGCATCCGGCCTCACGAAGATCCCGAAGAGCGTCTTCACGTCTTGCCTGTTCAGTACTACAAAGAAGTAGGCCGGATATGAGATCATTACCAGAGCCATAGGGATCAGAAAGTAGTCGAGCTTTATCAACTCGAAGAACATTCTATCGGAATACAATTCGCCGAACTTTATCATCCAGAACGCGGCGAATGCCGTATCCATTACTGCGAAAAGCAGGGTCACTCCACGCGTCCAGGGAACAGCTTTTCTGAGCATTGCTCCCATAAACAGCCTGAAGACCCCGATGCTGAACATGGCGATGGAAAACTCCATGGGAAATTCCACACCTGGAACGTAGATGCCAAGCATTAGAAAGATCCACAGGACGGAAATTGCCATAAAGAAATAACTCATCTTTGAAAGCTGGGCCAGGAGATTTGTCTTCGGCGGGGGCACCAGATCAGAACTCCTGAAATTGATGGTGCCCGTTGTGGGCATGGTTATCCCGGTCAGACAGTTAAACAGTGTCGTCTTACCGGCTCCGTTCGGGCCGATCAGGCCGACGATCTCATCCTCACCCACATGCAGATCCACCCCCTCAAGGGCTGCGAGGCCGCCGAAGACCTTCCCCAGGTTCACTCCCTTCAGGAGAATACCGTCTTCATGAGAAGGACTGTCTCTCCCTGCAGGAGTGTTTTTTATTTTTTCTTCTTTCTTTTTCATACTTATATGGGTCGTAAAAAGTCCAATTTCTATTTAACCCTCTTCTCGTAGAGGGATGCGTCCTCGGTTTCGCGGACGGATTCATCCGGATGCATCTCACCCTTGACCCTGGCGATCGG
>QIFJ01000272.1 GCA_003229755.1 Pseudomonadota bacterium | reverse complement strand
TAATCCCGAGATAGGCACACAGAGTCTGATAAATCTGCTGCGCGCATGGAGTCTGGAGATCAAGGAACTTCTGGGATGCGGCGGCATAAACTCCATAGAATCGGTCAGGGGTAACAGATTGCAGCTGCGTGGCATCGGTCTTGAGGAATGGGAGCTCGAGACGCTGGGGATTCGTGGAGCAGGGCAGTAGGCAGGCCGCGCTTGAGGCGCGGTTAAACGTTAAACGGGAGTAAAAAGATGAATACCGCACAGGCCAGGAAGATGAATCACAAGAAGGGCATATCCCCGAGGCAGTGGGTGAAGATCGATGCATCGGGAATGTATTACAAGGATCTGAACCGGAAGATCCGCAGTCTGGCCGAAGAGGGGGCCCGCAGGTTTGAGCTTCACAATGTTTACGGACAGCGCTATATCGGTACAAACCTGTGGGATACAGAGCGCGACAAGATCAGGATCAGAGTCTACGGTACGCCGGGTTCCGATATGGGGGCCTTTATGGACGGTCCGGAGATTGAGGTGTTCGGCAACGCTCAGGACGCCACGGGGAACACTATGAACTGCGGCAAAATAGTCGTACACGGCAGTGCGGGGGACGTTCTCGGCTACGGTATGAGGGGAGGGGAGATTTACATCCGGGGCAATGTCGGGTACCGGGTGGGGATACACATGAAGGAATATGAGAAAAAGGTGCCCACCATCGTTATAGGCGGTACTATGCAGGATTTCTTCGGTGAGTACATGGCGGGCGGCAGGATCATCATCATGAACAAATTCTACGAGGACAACCCACCCGTCAGGCAGTCGTATTTCATCGGGACGGGGATGCACGGCGGGAACATATACATCCGCGGCAAGGTGAACATCGAACAGATCGGCGCAGAAGTGGGGATGGAAAAGCCTTCGGAAAAGGAGATGAAGGTTATCGAGAAGTACGTTACCAACTTCTGCCGGGAGTTCGGTTTGGAGGAGAAGTATCAGAGGGTAATGACAAAGCAGTTCTGGAGGTTGTATCCGAAATCAACCAGACCTTATGGGATGTTATACGCCTATTAGGGGGATTATGCGGCTGCAATAAGGATTCATCTGCTTCGTTATCAACTTTCGGAAATCCTCGACGTATGCGCCCATATACGTCTCTGGTTTCCTCAAGTTTCTGGCCTCGCATCTAAACCCTTCTTGCGAGCCTCGGGTAGAACCCATAATTTTAGAAGAAAAAGCCCGCTCTGAGGAGCGGGCTTTTGCTTTACTCCCGTCCTTCCTGAAGCGGCGAAGTCATGCCCGAGAAATTATTGGGGTTGGTTTTCAGAAACAGTGGCTGACCCGAATCCTGACATCAGGAGTTGATTACGTCCCGGCCTCGGATGTTGAACTTGTCCATCAGCCGGTAAAATGTCCTTCTTGGGATTTTTGCCATGGCGCTGGCCTTGCTGACATTTCCCCCGGCCGCTTTCAGGTAGTGGAACAGAAGCTTCTTTTCCACTTCGTCCACGGAACGGTTGCGAATGGATTTGTAGTCGGTCCCGGCACCGATTTCTACCGGGCCGATATCTTCGGGAGGCACCTTCAGTTCCTTGGGAAGATGCTCCGGTTCGATGAAAATATTTTCACCCACCAACGGTGCAAGGACAACCGCTCTTTCGATGACGTTCTCCAGTTCGCGAATATTTCCGGGCCAATTGTAACTCACGATGATTTCCATTGCCGTCTTCGAGATCCCGTGGACCTGCTTATTGACCCTCGCGCATGCCTTAATGAGAAGATACTCGGCCAGAAGCGGAATGTCCTCCTTACGCTCCCTGAGCGGCGGTGTCCTGATGGTGATTGTGTTGATCCTGTAATACAGGTCCTCCCGGAATTTCCGGTTCTCGATGGCCTTTTCCAGGTTTCTGTTGGTAGCAGCGACAAGACGAACGTCCACCTCTTTCGATCGGCTGTCGCCGACACGCCGTATCTCACCGGAATCGAGGGCTCTGAGCAGTTTCGCCTGCAACTCCAGAGAGATATCCCCGATCTCGTCCAGGAAAAGAGTCCCGCCGTCGGCCTCCTCGAACAAGCCCTTTTTGTCTGCCGTGGCGCCTGTGAAGGCCCCCTTGACATGACCGAAAAGTTCGCTGTCGAGTAACCCTGCAGCAATGGCTGTACAGTTGATAGCAATAAGGGGGCGGTCAGACCTGTCGCTGGCTCGGTGGATAGCCCTGGCGACAAGTTCCTTGCCGGTGCCGCTTTCGCCGCGGATCAGTACCGTAGTGGGGGTCGGGGCCACCCTGCTTATCACTTGGGTGACCTGGCGGATCTGGTGGGATGTTCCGATCATGTTGGCTGAAGTCGTTGCCTCGTCCAGCTGTTTCTGAATAATCTGATATTTCTGTGTCAATTCCTCGTTGCTGCTCGAAAGGTTGCGGATGAGATACGGGAGGCACATTTCCAGCTTGGCCAGGCCCTGGGTGACGGCAACGGCCTTTTCACGGCATGTGGTAAATCCGCAGGCACCGCAGTCCAGTTCATCCTCCGGTATATGCATCCCTATGTCATTGAGTACCTGTTGAACGATCTCGGGTGCAGGCTCCCCGAAATCAGCTGAACGGTCTACGAATGTCCAGGTGAGATCAAGTCCCACCTCTTCATCAGGCAGGGACATCGGCAGGGCGGCAGCTTCCTCCTCAACGCGGGCCATAAGGTCCTGACGCTGGAAGAGGGTTAAAGGCGTATCAACGGCGTGGGAGTCCACCTGTATACTGCAATACTTGACTACGGCAAGGCCCGGCTGGAAAGTGCCGTTGTGAACCTCATCCAGAAAAGCCAGAGTCCTTTCCGCACCGGAGACGGCAAGGATACGTGACCGTGGTGACGCGCCTCCCGGTACGAGCCTTGCGAGAAAATCCTGGGACAGCCAATACTGGGCTCCGGCAAGGAGGGTTGATCTGTAGTTGTAGGGTTTTTCTGTATGCAGGTCGCCGACATTTTGCTTAAGCCATTCCTTAAGCTCGCGGTGGGTGATGACGGCGTCCAGGTTCCCCTCCAGCCCGGGTGTCTCGGGGATGTTTTTTGTGGCAAGACATGATGTAGCCAGGACGACTTTAGTGGGCGTTTCAGACCTGTTCCTTACATACCTCGCCGTTGCCACCGCGGGCGGGACAACCGGTACCATGTAGGGGACAAGCCCGGGAGTATGCTTCTCAATATACGTGCTGGTAATGAGACACAACGAACCAATAAGAGGCCCCTGCCGTTCGTCAAGAATCTTACTGTAGGCGCGAAATACGTATTCCACAGCCAGGTAGGACGATTGAACGTCGGCGAAACCTGCCTCTTTGAGGGCCGAATCCAGGTCCTGTGGAGACAGGTCGGGAAATGCGACAGGCCAGTTTGGATCCAGGAGTAAAACGGTAGGCTCGGGAGCGGCCAGACATTCTTCCATATTCGAAAGGGTATTGACCATGCGGATGGATCCCTGGCTGCAGGCGTCGATGCAGTCGCCGCACATGATACACCGTTCCCTGGAGATAACAATGCCGTCATCCTGGACACGGATGGCGTTTACAGGGCATACGCGCACACATGCATAGGCCTTGCGGCAGCGTGACTTGTCAGTGATGATCACATTCATGGATGTCTTCAAAAGCTTCGTTCTGTTTAGCGATGGATGAAGCTCGGATCAATCAAATACAGTTACCCTTTTCAAACATGGTGAGGAACCGGGCTGGCGGCCATGAGTTGAAATTCCCTGCCCGGTTCCTTCCATGTACACCCGGGGGGTAGGGTCAATTTAGCAGGTATTATATGGGTTACCTGTATTGACCCCTGCGGGGATTTTGCAGTTCAGCCTCAGCCCAATTGTGCCGGGCGATCTTTATTGTCTCTAACGTAGCCATCGCAGTTTCCATGGTTCTCTTGATGAAAGACTTTCCTGATGCCCATCGTCTGTTTCTTAATCCTGGGATTGCTACGTTCCTGCTTGCGATTACTTTCATGATAATCCTCCCTGTTGAATAATGCGTTTGTCACTACACTCTGGGTCCCCAGGGAAATATTTGGCCCCGTTGGGGACGGCACGCTTTGGCAAGTTAAAAGCAAGAGGCGTACCAGGACAAATCATGAGAGGTAATGCTTTTCAGTGTTTTGCAGTTACCGGTTGCGCACCATCGGAATGAGGAGAATTTGCGTTATTTCAGGGGGTTGCGGGTTTTAACTTTTTTTTCTTCCCCTTACTTACCGGCACCCGTTGACTGTATGCGATATACGGCATTTTACACAAAATTACCTTGTTTGACACATATGTGCTAGTAGTGGCACATATAATATCCTTAAATTATCAAACACTTACGAGATAAATGCCCAAATATGTGACAAGTATGGCACAGTTTCGGTCTTTCGGCAATATATTTTTAGGTCGTAGCTGACACAAAATATACCGTTTTTCATTTTTTCTGGAATATGGAAATAACTTTTTCGTTGCGCAACAGCAATTGAACTTACAAAGAGCGAAGAGAAACCACTTTTCTGGCAGTGCAAGGGGGAGGGTGATTTTCAGTATTATGTCATGGCGATATCCATTCTCGCAATAAGTAGATATAGTACTCAAGATTGTAGGTATTATACAATTTGCTTGCCGATAAATCTTACACCTCGAACTGGCAGCATCTGTAAGCTTTTGGAGTAAAAGGGAATTATTTTTTACACTTTTGACGTGGGAAAATGGTGTAAAAATTGCATAAACTGTGGGTTGAAGGAATTTGCAAGTTCTATTTTCAGCGCTTTACAGCTGGGAATCTGGCTTTATCCATACTTTTTCGGGTATGGGAGGATAGTCAATCGCGGAGGTATTGTTTAGAAGTTTAATACCTGATCGAGAGGAGGAGAATCCATGAATCTGAGACAACCTAACGCAAGTTCAGCTACAGGGACCTTTAACCGCTCAAGAAGCGTTGTCCCCATGTCCGGCCTGTGTTCGGACTGTCACGATGGATGCAGAGGCGGATGTGAGGTATGGCTGTCATCCTTCAGAGGCAGAGAGGTGATCTATCCCGGGCCTTTTGGGGAGATCACAGCCGGTGCCGACAAGAACTATCCACTGGATTATTCACATCTGAATATCCAGGGCTACGCGGTTGGCGCATTTGGGATGAAAAATGGACTTGAGCCCAATCCCGACGACGCCATCTTTCCCAATGTAGATGTTGAGACCGAGTATGGATGGAACAAGAAGGTAAAAATGAGACTACCCCTGTTCACGGGGGCTCTTGGTTCCACCGACATTGCGCGGATCAACTGGGAGCACTTTGCGGTAGGCGCCGCAATATCCGGTATCACCCTGGTTTGCGGTGAGAACGTCTGCGGTATCGATCCTGAGCTTGAGGTTGACAAGAACGGGAAAGTAAAAAACTCTCCTGAGATGGACAGGAGGATAAATACCTACAGGAAGTTCCAGGAAGGCTACGGCGAGATACTGGTCCAGATGAATGTGGAAGATACCAGGCTTGGAGTTGCGGAGTACGTCCTGGAAAAACACGGCCTTGACACCATCGAACTCAAGTGGGGACAGGGGGCGAAGTGCATCGGCGGCGAGATCAAGGTTAAGGATATTGAGAGGGCAGAAGAGCTCAAGAAACGCGGCTACGTTGTGACACCCGATCCCACCGCCAGGGAAGTCAAACGGGGTTATGAAGACGGCGCAATCAGGGAGTTCGAGAGGCACTCAAGGCTTGGATTCGTCAGCAGGGAAGGCTTCATGGAAGAGGTTGCAAGACTGCGAAAGCTTGGTTTCGAAAGGATCACCCTTAAGACCGGCGCCTATTCCATGGTAGAGTTGGCCATGGCCATGAGATGGTGTTCCGAGGCCGAAATAGATCTTTTGACAATTGACGGCGCTCCTGGCGGTACAGGTATGAGCCCGTGGCCCATGATGAACGAGTGGGGAGTGCCCACACTTTACCTCCAGTCCCTGGCATATGAGTTCGCCGAGAAGCTGACCGCTCAGGGCCTGAGAGTTCCGGACCTTGCCATGGCGGGAGGATTTTCCAGCGAGACCGATATCTACAAGGTCATCGCCATGGGCGCACCCTATTTCAAGGCGATCTGCATGGGTAGAGCCCTTATGATCCCCGGTATGCTGGGCAAGAATATAGAAAAGTGGATAAAAGAGGACAACCTTCCCAAGACGATCTCCAAGTACGGTACAACCGTTGAGGAGATCTTCGTCAACTATGAAGAGGTCAAGGAAAAGTACGGGAAGGATTTCAAGGATATTCCACTGGGAGCGGTTGCACTCTTTACCCTGGCCAGAAAAACCAGGGTGGGGTTGAGGCAGCTCATGGCTGGCAGCAGACGCTTCAGCCTTCCCGTTATCGGAAGAAACGACGTCATGGCGCTGACAGAGGAAGCCGCAAAGGTAACCGGTATTTCCTACGTTATGGATGCCTACCGCGAAGAAGCGGAGGATATTCTGGCTGGGAAGTAGTTGGCTGATAAATTTCCAGACACGGATAACAGGGCCATCCATTGACTTGGGATGGCCCTTTTTTCTGATATTTTTTAGAGTCACAAAGTAAACAGGGTTTAAAAGACTGGACCACAGCGCAGCCACTTAAGGCTGCTCCACAGGGTTTATGGGTATTGGGGTGTGGAGGTAGAGCATTGGATATTGGAAACTAGAATGGCAGGGGTTTTGGGTGTAATCACTCGCCTTCGCAACCCCCTTTTAGCTTCGCTTCGTGATTCACCAAAACCCCGGCCTGATTTGCATTTGATTATCCAGGGTTCCGGCCATGCTATCGGAGTATCGGGGTATGGGGGTGTAAGTGCGTAGGGAGAAGGAAAGAGGGAGGAGTAAGTGCACTTAGACCTAGACATTGGACATTGGACTCCAGCCGAAGGCTGGCTGGGGAGAGGTTAGGAGAGGGTGGTAGTATTTAATAGTCAATTTTTTACTAGAAACTAGAAACCAGAAACTAGAAACTCTTCAAAAATCAGCTAGAATAGAAAGAAAGCAACGAAGAAAGGAATTTAAAATATGAGGCACTTTGCAAGGAATTTGTGTTTTGTTTTTTCGGCCGGGGCCCTTGGGGGGTTGGCCAACAGTGTTGCGCTCTGGGCTGCTGGAAAAACAGGGATAACAACTGCCCTGGGGGTTAAGCTGGCACCGGCGTTCAACCTTCTGTGGCTCTATCCGCGTATTGTGTGGGGCGGTGTATGGGGCGCGCTCTTTCTCATTCCGCTTCTGAATAGATCTCCCGTCAAGCGGGGCTTACTCATGAGTGTGGGGCCAACCCTTGTGCAGTTGGGTTACATTTTCCCGAAAGTCGCAAACAAGGGGATGCTTGGTCTCGGACTGGGAACGATGACACCTCTTTTCGTTGTGTTATTTAATGCGATCTGGGGAATAACGGCTGCTTACTGGCTCTCGGTTACGGGGGAAGAGTAAGCGTGAAGCCTTTGGTCCAACGTCCAATGTCCATTTTCCAATTTCGAATCTCTAATTTCGTTTTTTCAATTAATTAACCGCCAATAACTTACATCTGGTTACTAATCACGCTTCAATCATTGCAGCTCATGGACTGAAAAATCAAACAATTTACCGTAGAAAAATTAAAACTTATTTTTGAGAAGCAGTTCACTCACTATCTATGGTTGCTGATCCTGCTTTTCGGGCTGTTCTCGCTGGCACGTTTACCTGGATTCCGGGCAGGTGATGCCCTTGGAATCAGTACCAGAGGCTGGTTTTATTTCGCGCTGGGAAGCACTCTCGCCCACCAGTTCTATGTATGGTTTTGCTGGAGGACTCAACTGCACATGAAGCTTCTGACCCGGTATCTGGGGTCAGCGGCCTTTTCTTTATACGCTGCGGGGTTTGTTGTTCTGA